>NZ_ACJM01000008.1 GCF_000174415.1 Dethiobacter alkaliphilus AHT 1 | reverse complement strand
TTNTTTTTTATTGCTGTCTTTCAAACAGTTCTTCTGCGGAGAGATGCCCGCCAATGGAATCAAAGGGCTCACCGTTAATCAGAAAGCGAACTTTATAATCCTGGTAGCCATCAAACCCGGTGACGGTGTTAACTATACTGGCCACCAACAACGCTTCACTGGATGAGCCGCCGTAGAAATTGTCACGGATATTTTCGTTAAAGTTGATGGTGATTATGTTTTCTGCGGCGTCTACCCATAACACTTCGGTCTCCAGCGGCATTAAAACAACGGAATCCGGTTCTTGGGGCTCCTTTGTTAGCTCCCGGACGGCCAGCAGTATGGCCTCTTCACCTTGGGGCACTGTTATTTCCCGCTCTTCGGTAACCAGGCCCATTAATTCGCTGTCGGCATAGTACAGAGTAACCATCAGCTCCTCTCCCTCTTCCTGCATAGTTGCCGTGTTTTGAGGAGACTGCTGTGGCTGTGTGTTTGATGTGCAGCCCACAGCCCATAGCAAAGACAGAAGCAGCACCACCGAAACCGCAAAGACTTTTTTCATAGTAAGACCCCCTAATTTTATATGTATTTTCCTGATATAGTGTATGCAGTAATTATTAAACAAAACTGAAAAAGGTCTGAATTTCCTTTAACAGCTGTTAAAGTTAACACATAACTGTATACAATGGTTGTGGATGGGAAAAAGCGCGCCGGTAAAAGGCGCGCTTTTTTGTCCTGCTGTTTCAGTTATTTTCTTCTCAGAGCCTTCTGACCGATATCCTTACGGTAATGTGCTCCGTCAAAAGTTATTTTATCTACGGCGGCATAGGCCTTCTCCAAGGCAGCGGGGAGTGTATCTCCCCAGGCGGTTACGCCCAGCACCCGTCCGCCGGCGGTGACAATTTTTTTGCCTTTTTCTGCAGTACCGGCATGGTAGACGTAAACGTCATCCAGGGTTGCAGCGTCATCTAGCCCTTTGATTTCCTTACCCTTAGTGTACTTACCCGGGTAGCCGCCGGAGGCCATCACCACACAGGCGGTATGATTATCATACCACTCAATGGTCTCTTCGTGCAGACAGCGGTGAATTACCGACAGCATAATGGCAGAGAGGTCGCTTTTCAACCGGGGCAGAACCACCTGGCATTCCGGGTCACCAAAGCGCACATTAAACTCCAGCACCTTGGGGCCCTGGGCCGTTATCATCAACCCGGCGTAAAGGATGCCTTTGAAGGTTATTCCTTCCTGCCGCAGGCCGTCCACCGTGGGACGCAGTACTGTTTCTTCCACTTCAGCAAGAAGCTGGTCTGTCAGGATTGGAGCCGGTGAATAAGCTCCCATGCCTCCTGTATTGGGGCCGGTATCACCGTCGTAAGCTGCTTTGTGATCCTGGGAAGAAACCATGGGGACAACGGTGTTTCCGTCGGTAAAGGCCAGTACCGAGACTTCCTCCCCCTGAAGAAACTCCTCGATAATGACCCGGGCTCCGGCATCTCCAAACTCCTTGTCCACCATTATCCGCTTCACCGCATCTTCTGCTTCCTCTACTGTGGTGGCCACCACCACACCTTTGCCGGCAGCCAGACCGTCGGCTTTAACTACAATGGGGGCGCCCTTTTCTGCCAGATAGGCCAGGGCTTTGTCAGCGGAAGTAAAGGTACGGCTCTCGGCGGTGGGAATATTATATTTCTCCATAATCTGCTTGGCAAAGATTTTACTGCCTTCCAGTTGGGCCGCTTCTTTGCTGGGACCGAAGGCTTCCAGACCCGCTGCAGTAAAAGCATCCACCATTCCCGCGGTAAGCGGTGCTTCCGGACCAACCACCGTCAATTGAATGTCATGCTCCAGGCCAAAAGCTACCAAAGCTTCAATATTATCTACAGAAATAGGGACACACTCTGCTATTTGGGCAATTCCCGCGTTGCCGGGAGCACAGTATACTTTTTGGACCTGGGGGCTTTGCAGCAGTTTCCAGGCCAGCACATGTTCGCGCCCGCCACTGCCCACAATCAAAACACGCATATTTTTCCTCCTAATGCTTGAAGTAACGGGTACCCGTCATCATCATGGCAATTCTATGCTCATCACACGCCTGGGTGGATTCCTGGTCTTTCATGGAACCGCCCGGTTGGACAATACCTTTTACACCGGCTTTGGCTGCCTCGTCCACCGTATCGCGGAAGGGGAAGAAGGCATCGGAGGCCAAAACACTTCCTTTTGCCTTGTCACCGGCCTGTTCAATGGCAATGCGCGCCGCACCAACCCGGTTCATCTGCCCGGCACCTATGCCAATGGTCTGGCCGTTTTTCACCAGCACGATGGCGTTAGACTTGACGTGCTTCACCACTTTCATGCCAAAAATCATATCCTGAATCTGCTGCAGAGACGGTTTCTCGTTGGTCACCGCACCCCAGCCGGCGGAATGTACCGTTTCATCATCCAGCTCCTGCACCAGTATTCCCCCGGAAACTTTTTTCACATCCAGCTTTTCCCGTACTTCCGGCAGGGGAGCCTGCAGCACGCGAATGTCTTTCTTTTTGGTAAGGACAGCCAGAGCATCTTCGTCAAAATCGGGGGCAATTACCACTTCCAAAAAGATTTCACTCATCTTTTCCGCTGTTTTGGCATCCAGGGTACGGTTTAGAGCTACAATACCGCCAAAAATTGAGACCGGGTCTGCTTCAAAGGCCAGCGCATAGGCGTCATAAACATTGTTAGCAACCGCCACTCCGCAGGGATTGGCATGCTTTACCGCCACCGCCGCCGGCTCATTAAACTCCTGAACCAACTCCCAGGCTGCATTTAAGTCATTGATATTATTAAAGGACATGGCTTTACCATGTAACTGTTTGGCGCTGGCCACTGTTCCCGGGGCAGCGTTTGCTTCACGGTAGAAAGCCGCTTTTTGCTGGGGGTTTTCCCCGTAGCGCAAATCCTGGACTTTACTGTAGGGCAGTGCCAGTGTTTCAGGAAAGAGCGGTGCATCGGGAATTTGCTTGTACAGCCAGCCGGAAATCATGGCATCATATTCGGCGGTGTGGCTAAAAGCTTCCACCGCCAGTTTAAAGCGGGTATCGTCGCTTAGGGAGCCCTTCTCCCGCATTTCCGCCAAAACATCGTCATAGCGGCCCGGATTAACCACAATGGCCACATGTTTGAAGTTTTTGGCTGCGGAGCGGACCATGGTGGGACCGCCGATATCAATGTTTTCAATGGCCTGCTCCAGCGTGGCATCGGGCTTGGCCACCGTCTGGGCAAAGGGATACAGGTTAACCGCCACCAGTTCAATGGAACCGATACCATGCTCCTGCATCTGCTCCAGATGTTCATTTAAGTCGCGGCGGGCCAGAATTCCGCCGTGTACTTTAGGATGGAGGGTTTTAACACGGCCGTCCAATATCTCGGGGAACCCGGTAATATCGGAAACGCTTTTTACCGGCACATCGGCATCCGCCAACGCTTTTTTGGTTCCACCGGTGGAGATGATGGTGAATCCCTGCTCTACCAGTCCTTTGGCGAAATCCACCAGACCGGTCTTGTCCGACACACTCAATAAAGCCAGTTTAGTCATTAATAAAGCACCTTCTTCCCTCTATTTTAATCTTGTCCTGCACCCAGAGTTCTATAGCCCGAGGGTAAAGCCTGTGCTCCAGCTCATGAATTCTCTCGTGCAGGCTCTCCTCGGTATCACTGTCATATACCGGTACGGCCTCCTGCAAAATGATGGGGCCTGTATCCATGCCTTCATCCACAAAATGGACGGTACATCCGGCAACTTTCACACCGTACGCCAGGGCGTCTCTTACGCTGTGTGCGCCAGGAAATGCCGGCAGGAGGGACGGATGGATATTTAAGATGCGGTTGGGATAAGCTGCAACGAAATGCGGAGTCATCAGCCGCATAAAACCGGCCAGCACAACCAGGTCGATTTGTTGTTCGGTAAGGTATGTAACCAGATCCCGGTCGTATTCTTCCCGGGACTGGTAGTTTTTAGAGCTTTGATGTTTGACAGGAATACTCTTTTGTCGGGCACGCTCCAGAGCGTAGGCGTTTTTGCGGTCACTGATGACCACCGCCACCTCAGCATTTGTAATATCCCGGCGTTCTATGGCATCCATAATGGCCTGCAGGTTACTGCCGCTTCCCGAGGCCAGTACTGCAATTCTTTTCATTGGCTTCCTCCCCCTTCGGAGGTGTTATCTTTAGAGAATGCGCACACCGGCTTCAGAGGTGACCTCACCCAGGGTAAGCGGGTTTTCGCCGGCATTCTCCAAAATGTCTGTGGCCTGCTTTGCTTCCTCCCGGGGCACGATGAGGACAAAGCCGATTCCCATATTGAAAGTGCGGAACATATCTTCTGTGGGCACATCACCCTGCTTTTGGATTAGAGTAAAGACCGGCGGCACCGTCCAGACCTGTTTTAGGGTGGCACCCAGGCCTTCAGGCAAACAGCGCGGTACGTTTTCCGGCAAACCGCCGCCGGTGATATGGGCCATGCCTCGCACATTAACTTTGGCCAGCACATCCAAGACGGCCCGTACATAGATTTTGGTGGGCGTTAGCAACTCCTCACCCAAAGCTTTTCCCAGTTCAGGAATATGTTGGTCCACCGCAAATCCGGCCTTCTCCAACAGGACTTTACGGGCCAGGGAGAAGCCGTTGCTGTGCAGTCCCGCCGAGGGCAGCCCGATAACCACATCCCCCGGCTTGGCTAAACTGCCGTCCACTATTTTGGCCTTATCTGCCACACCCACGGCAAAGCCGGCCAGATCATACTCGCCATCGGGATAAAAACCGGGCATTTCCGCCGTTTCTCCACCAATCAGGGCACAGCCGGCCTGGCGGCAGCCGGCGGCTACACCGCCCACAATATCCGCCACTTTGCCGGGCTCCAGACGGCCCACCGCCAGATAGTCCAGGAAAAAAAGCGGTTCGGCGCCCTGCACCACAATATCATTAACACACATGGCCACCGCATCCTGGCCCACGGTATCATGTTTATCCATGAGAAAAGCAACCTTTAGTTTGGTACCAACACCGTCGGCGCCGGATACCAACACCGGTTCCTGATACTTCTTGGTGTCCAGTGCAAAGAGGCCGCCAAAGCCGCCGATATCGGTAAGAACTTCAGGGCGGTGGGTAGAGCGCACATGCTTTTTCATCAGACGAACCGCCTCATTACCGGCATCAATGTCTACTCCCGCATCTTTATATGTGTACGCCACAGCCGCCGCACCCCCCGTCGTCTTCTTCATACTCCAGTAGTTTACCCGATTTTTTGCAGGCCACTTCAATGGGATAGCGGCCGCTGAAACAGGCTGTACAGAAACCTTCCACCGGGAGGTTCATGCTTTCCAGCATTCCCTCTTCGCTTAGAAAGCCCAGTGAATCGGCACCAATATACTTAGCAATCTCATCCACATTCATTTGCGCTCCAATGAGCTCCCCGGAAGTTGAGGTGTCAATTCCGTAAAAACAGGACGAGGTGACCGGTGGTGAGCTGATACGCACATGAACTTCTTTGGCACCGGCATTGCGCAGCATCTCAATAATACGGGTGGAAGTGGTGCCGCGAACAATGGAATCGTCCACCATTACCACCCGTTTGCCTTCCACAATCTGGCGCACCGGATTTAGCTTAAGCCGCACGCCCAGGTCACGAATCTCCTGACTAGGCTGGATAAAGGTGCGGCCAATATAGCGGTTTTTAACAAAACCCAACTCGTAAGGCAGACCCATCTGCTCCGCCACCCCGGAGGCAGCTGAGAGGGAAGAATCGGGGACCCCGGTGACAATATCTGCTTCCACCGGGTGCTCCTCTGCCAGGCGCCGGCCCAGGCGCTTGCGCACCATATGGACGTTGCGGCCGTGCAGATTGCTGTCGGGCCGGGCAAAATAAATAAATTCAAAAGCACAGAGGGAATGAATTTTATTCTCCGTGTAACGCTGGGCATGAACGCCGTCTTTATCGATGACCACCATCTCGCCCGGCTCAATGTCCCGGACAAACTCGGCGCCTACAGTATCAAAGGCACAAGTCTCTGAGGCCAGCACATAACCGTTGGCAGTTTTGCCCAGCGATAAGGGGCGAATGCCGTGTGGGTCACGCAGTCCCACCAATTTTTCCGGCGTCATCAGAATCAGACTGTACGCACCGCGCAGCCGCGGCAGCGATTTTTTCAGGGCATCCACCACATCCTTCTCGCCGGAACGGGCTATAAGATGGGCAACCACTTCACTGTCGGTGGTGGCCTGAAAAATAGAACCCTCGTCCTCCAACTCCAGGCGCAGTTCCCGGCCGTTAACCAGATTGCCGTTGTGCACAATGGCCAGAAAACCGTTTCGGGAGCGGACTAAAAGGGGTTGCGCATTGACCAGCAGGCTGGAACCGCTGGTGGAATAACGGACATGGCCCACCGCAGCTTGTCCCTGTAGCCGGTCAAACTTGGATGTGTCATGAAACACTTCCGAGACCAGGCCCATCCCCTTTTCCCCACGGATTATTTTACCGTTGGAAACGGCAATGCCCGCGCTTTCCTGTCCCCGGTGCTGCAGGGCGTACAGGCCGTAATAGGTGAGCTGGGCCACATTGCTCCCGGGAGCATAAATACCAAACACACCGCATTCCTCTCGCATTTTGTCATCCATTATATCTATTTCATTAAACATGTAATAGCCTCCCGCCATGCGTCTTTCATTTTTGTTAAGGGGAGATTTAACACGCTACGGCCATCCACTGCAACCTGCAGCTTTTCGCCGCCGGTTTTCCCAATGACGGTTGCGGGCACATTTTCCGTTGCCGCCATAGCCAATAAGGCTGCCGCGTTGTCCTGTGATGTGCTGATAAGCACCCTGGACTGGCTTTCCCCAAACAGCAGACTGTCCAGCCGCAGGTTGTTATTTTTCAGCTCCACAGCGGCACCCAGGTCACTACCAAAACAGCATTCCGCCAGTGCCACCGCCACACCACCTTCAGAAAGGTCATGGGCCGACTTGGCCAGTCCCTGACGAATGGCGGCCAACACGGTCTTTTGCAGAGCCTTCTCTGTGTTCAGATCCAGCGCCGGGGGCGCGCCCTGAACCCTGTTGTGCAGGGTGGCCAGATATTCGCTGCCGCCCAACTCCTCATAGGTTTGGCCCAGCAGGATAATGGCATCGCCTTCATCTTTCCATTCCTGTGTGCAGCGTTTCTGGACATCATCCAATAAACCTACGATACCCACTGTTGGTGTGGGATAAATTGCTTCACCGTTTGTTTCATTATAAAAGGAAACATTGCCGCCGATCACCGGAGTATCAAAGGCCAGACAGGCTTCACTCAGGCCTTCCACAGCTTTGCGGAACTGCCAGAAAATCTCCGGCTTCTCCGGATTGCCGAAGTTCAGGCAGTCGGTAACCGCCAGCGGTTCACCGCCGCTGCAGACCACGTTCCTGGCCGCTTCCGCCACGGCAATCTTGCCGCCGGTATAGGGGTCAAGATAGACGTAACGGGAGTTACAGTCGGTGGTCATGGCCAGCCCTTTTTCGGTGCCGCGGATACGCAGTACCGCCGCATCGGAGCCGGGCAGCACCACGGTGGATGTTCGCACCATATAGTCATACTGGCGCCAGACCCATTCCTTGCTGGCAATGTTGGGGGAAGCAAGCAGCTTTAAAAGTGCCTCCTCCGGCTTTTGCACATCCGGGATTTCTGTCAAATCCAGGCTGGCGGCGGTTTTCAGATATGCCGGCTCATTGTAGGCAGGACAATAGATTGGCGCATCTTCTGCCAGGCTGCGGGCCGGCACTTCTGCCACCACTTCACCGCCCATGTGCACCCGCAGGATGCCGTCGTCGGTGACACGGCCAATGGTGGTGGAGGTCAGGCCCCAACGCTCAAATACGGCATGCACTTTGGCTTCTTTATCCGGTGTGACCACCATCAGCATCCGCTCCTGGGACTCGGAAATCATAATTTCGTACGGTGTCATCCCTTCCTCACGGCAGGGAACACGGTCCAGCTCAATTTCCAGGCCGGTTCCGGCCCGGCTGGCCATTTCCGAAGTGGCACAGGTAAGTCCGGCACCGCCCAGATCCTGAATACCCACCACGTCATCGTTATTGATTAACTCCAGGCAAGCTTCCAAAAGCAGCTTTTCCATAAAAGGATCTCCAACCTGTACTGCGGGCCGCTTTTCTTCCGAAGCCTCGCTTAACTCCTCAGAAGCAAAAGTCACACCGTGCATTCCGTCACGGCCGGTGCGGGCACCCACCAGTATTACCGGATTGCCAACGCCGGCGGCCTGGCCCTTTTTAATCTTGTCCACTTCAATTAATCCCACACACATGGCATTAACCAGCGGATTACCCTGATAGCAGGGATCAAAGTATACTTCACCGCCTACGGTGGGAATGCCGATACAGTTGCCGTAACCGGCAATACCGGAGACCACACCGCCGAAAATATGGCGCACATGGGCATCATCCAGCGTTCCGAAGCGCAGCGAGTTTAATGAAGCAATGGGCCGCGCCCCCATGGTAAAAATATCGCGGATAATGCCGCCCACTCCGGTGGCAGCGCCTTGGTACGGTTCAATGGCCGAGGGGTGATTATGAGACTCCACTTTAAAGCACACCGCCAGGCCGTCGCCGATATCCACAATCCCGGCATTTTCCCCGGGACCCTGCAGGACACGCTCCCCTTTAGTAGGGAAGGTCTTTAAAACATCCTTGGAATTTTTATAGGAACAGTGTTCCGACCACATGACGCTGTACATACCCAGCTCCACATAGTTGGGGTCACGGTCCAAAACATTGACAATCATCTGGTACTCTTGGTCTTTTAAGCCCATTTTACGCCAGTCTTCAGGTCTCATCGTCCGCCCT
The DNA here is from genome assembly GCF_000174415.1 of Dethiobacter alkaliphilus AHT 1. Taxonomy (NCBI): domain Bacteria; kingdom Bacillati; phylum Bacillota; class Dethiobacteria; order Dethiobacterales; family Dethiobacteraceae; genus Dethiobacter; species Dethiobacter alkaliphilus. The sequence goes on along the minus strand of NZ_ACJM01000008.1, from coordinate 152,059 downwards.
CCCCGTGTCTGAGCAAAGATTCAAAGATGTGCAGGCCGTCGGCAGACCCCAGAGACAACTCTCCCGCTCTCTCGGGGTGAGGCATCATCCCCAATACATTACGCGTTTCATTGCAGACGCCGGCAATATTGTAGGTGGATCCGTTGGGGTTGGCGGTATCGGTAATCTCACCGCTCTCGGTGGCATAGCGGAAAACAATCTGGCCGCCCGCTTCCATCCGCCGCAGCGTATCTGCATCCACATAGTAGTTACCCTCACCGTGTGCCACGGGAATCTTCAGCGGCTTTTTGCCGGCGATTCCCCGGGTAAACGGAGTATCCCGGTTCTCCACCATCAGATGGGTGAACTGGCAGCGAAACTGCAGGTTAGTATTTCTGTACAGTGCCCCGGGAAGTAAACCGGCCTCCAAAAGTACCTGAAAGCCATTACAGATTCCCATTACCAAGCCGCCGCGGCGGGCAAAATCCACCACCGCTTTCATCACCGGCGAAAAGCGGGCGATGGCACCGCAGCGCAGGTAATCACCGTAGGAAAAACCTCCGGGGAGAATTATGCAATCCAAGCCGTCAATGTTTTCATCTTGGTGCCAGATGTAATCCACCGGCTGCTTCAGGACGTCTTTGACCAAATGATAGGCGTCCAGGTCACAGTTGGAACCCGGAAAAACAACCACGCCAAATTTCATTATTTAAACCTCCACCAGCTCAAAAGTATAGTCCTCAATGACCGTGTTGGTCAGCAATCTTTCACACATCTCATGCACCTGAGCCTCGGCGGCGGCACGGTCGGCGCCAGCTACGGTCACTTCCAGGTATTTACCGATGCGCACATCTTCCACATTCCCATACCCCAGTGAGCCTAAAGCCTTCTCCACTGCCTGCCCCTGCGGATCAAGGACGCTCTGTTTTAAGAGCACCTTGATTTCTGCTTTCCACATTAATTTTTTCCTCCCGTCAGTCTGCTCAAGATTTCTTCGTAAGCTTTTTCCACATTGCCTAAATCCCGGCGAAACCGGTCTTTATCCAGCTTTTCCATGGTGTTGGCATCCCAGAACCGACAGGTGTCGGGAGAAATCTCATCCCCTAACAGCACCTCTCCGTTAAACAAGCCAAACTCCAGCTTCATATCAGCCAGAATAATATCCCGCTTTGCCAGGTACTTAACTAAAATTTCATTTATCTGCAGAGCCTGCTCTGCTATTTGCTGCAGCTCTTCTTTTGTAGCCAGCTTTAAGGCGTAAATATGGTATTCATTAATAAGGGGGTCATGTAATTCGTCATTCTTATAGTAAAACTCCAGAACGGGACGGGATAACTCTACCCCCTCATCCAGACCCAGCCTTTTGGAGAGACTGCCGGCAACCCGGTTACGGGCCACCACTTCCACCTTAATAATCTGCAGCTTTTTAACCAGCATCTCCCGCTCTGAAAGATGACGGACAAAATGGCTGGGGACGCCCTGTTCTGCCAGCAGCTCAAAAAAATGGGCAGCAATTTTATTGTTTAAGATACCTTTATTAGCAATGCGGCCCTTCTTTTCACCGTCAAAAGCGGTGGCATCATCCTTGTATTCCACCAGCACCAAATCCGGATCCGCCGTGGCATAAATCCTTTTTGCTTTACCCTCATAGAGAAAGGCCTGCCGTTCCACCTTATCTGCCCCCTTCTTGCGAATCGCCCTCTTCATACTCGGCCCGGGTGTGGGCCTCCATCAACCTGGCCGTCAGTGAAGCGCCGCCCACATAGAAAATCATCATAATCACCAGGTAAATTACCGGCATGACCACATCGGGTAGTATGTCGTACAGAGCCAGCAATGTTACCAGCACCATAACAGACAAAAAGCCAAATAACTGAGATAAAATCAGGGGCATCATCCGGCATGATTTTTTATAACCCAGATAAAAAATGGCACCCAACAACAAAAAGACAGGTATTGATGCTATAAACCAAATTTCCAGTCCGGTAAACCGCTCCATTTATATCCCCACCTTTTTAAAAATGTCATCCACCTGCCGCAGATGGTAGGTCGGATCAAAACAGTCCGCCAGGCCCTGTGGCGTCAGCGTCCCCACAATGTGCTCATCTGTGGCCAGCAACTCCTGAAACGGAAGCTGTTTTTCCCAGGCGCGCATGGCGTACTTTTGCACCAAATCATAGGCCGCTTCCCGCTTCATCCCTTTCTCAATCAATGTTAAAAGCACTTTCTGAGAAAAGGTCAAACCCAGAGTACGCTCCATGTTCCGCTTCATATTCTCCGGATAAACACGCAAATCACCAATGATGCGGATCATGCTGTTTAGCATGTAGTTAATCAATATGGTACTGTCGGGTACCACCACCCGCTCCGCCGAGGAATGGGAAATGTCCCGTTCATGCCACAACGGCATATTTTCCAGGGAAACCAGCGCATTGCCCCGCATGATGCGGCTCAATCCGGTGATTTGTTCACAACTGACGGGATTTCGTTTGTGAGGCATAGCCGAGGAACCTTTCTGTCCCTGATAAAACGGCTCTTCCGCTTCCCGGGTTTCTGTTTTCTGTAGCCCCCGGATCTCGGTGGCCAGCTTATCCAGTGTGCCGGCCACTATGGCCAGGGTGGTCAGATACTCGGCATGGCGGTCCCGCTGCAAAATCTGGGTGGAAACCGGCGCCGGCGTCAGGCCCATCTTTTCACAGACATAGCGCTCCACAAAGGGGTCGATATTGGCATATGTGCCCACCGCACCGGAGAGCTTGCCAAAGGCAATATTGTCCCGGGCCCGCTCCATTCGAATTAGGTTACGCTCCATTTCCGCCACAAACAGAGCCAGTTTAAGGCCGAAAGTGGTGGGCTCGGCGTGCACACCATGGGTACGGCCCATCATCAGGGTATACTTATGCTCCCTGGCTTTTTCTTTAAGTACGGCAATTAAGCTCTTCATATCCTTAAGAATAATTTCCGCCGCTTCCTTCATCAGTGCCGCCAGGGCTGTATCCACCACATCGGAAGACGTGAGCCCGTAATGAACGTACTTGGACTCTTCGCCCAGGCTCTCAGAAACGCAGCGGGTAAAAGCCACCACATCGTGGCGGGTGCTGGCCTCAATTTCCAGAATACGGTCAACGCTGAAAGTGGCCTTCTGTCGGATTGCCTCCACCGCTTCTTTGGGAATCACACCTAACTCTGCCCACGCTTCGCAGGCATATATTTCCAGTTCCAGCCATTTTTTAAATTTATTCTCCAGTGTCCAGACAGCCGCCATTTCCGGCCGGGTATAACGTTCAATCAAACCAGTCACCTCTAAGATAACAAATTTTTTGTATTCTGTTATTAATTATCCCTTATTCTTCTCCATTTTGGCAAGATATGCCTGCCAGCCTTGCTGTTCCAGTTGTGCGGCTTTTTCTTCCACCATATGCTGCAAATCTTTTTTGTACTGCCGCATTTTTTCCCGCAGGCCATAATCGGTGCCGCCCAGAATCTGCAGCGCCAGCAAACCGGCATTTTTTGCGCCGTTGATGGCCACCGTGGCCACCGGCACACCAGGCGGCATCTGTACAATGGAATAGAGTGAATCCACCCCATCCAAAGTCCGGCTTTTAACCGGCACGCCAATCACCGGCAACTCCGTAACACTGGCCACCATACCCGGCAGGTGCGCCGCACCGCCGGCGCCGGCGATTATAACCTGTATGCCACGCTCTGCCGCTTCGGCAGAGTATTTAAAAAGCCGCTGTGGTGTCCGATGCGCTGAAACCACCGTTAGTTCGTAGTCAACATCAAACTCATCCAGCACCTCCGCTGCCGTACTCATTACCGGCAGGTCCGAATCGCTGCCCATAATAATTCCCACCACTGGTTTAGCCATTTAGACATCCTCCTTTTGAGCCACCACTTTTAAAGCATGAGAGGCCAAAGCAGCAGTCTTCTCCACCTCAGCCAATGATTTACCGGTTACAGTTACATGGCCCATCTTGCGCTTTGGTGCGGTCTGTTTTTTACCATACAGATGCAAGTGAACTCCGGGCAAGGATAAAGCCTCGGCACAGCCCACAAGCATGGCGGGGCCAAAGTGGCCGTCCTCTCCCAACAGATTAATCATCACCGCAGGGGTCAGCAAATCGGTGGCGCCAAGCGGCAAACCGCAAATGGCCCGTACCTGTTGCTCAAACTGGGAGGTGATGCAGGATTCAATGGTATAATGCCCCGAATTGTGCGGCCGTGGTGCCACTTCATTGACCAGCACCTCACCCTCTTTGGTGACAAACATCTCCACACAAAAGACACCCACACTGCCAAACAAACTCATCACATCTTCGGCCACCGCCCGGGCCCGGGCCGCCACCGCATCATCAACCTGTGCCGGCACAATACTGCGCCGCAGGATATTTTCTTCATGTTCATTTTCACTCAACGGATAGCTTTTTATGTCTCCGTTGACACTGCGTGCCACCATAACCGACACTTCACAGGTAAACGGCACAAAGGCCTCCGCCATCAGCTCACAGTCACCCAGCGAGGTGAGCGCGTCCGCCAGCTCGCCTTCAGAGGCCACCAGCGCGTTTCCCTTACCGTCATACCCGCCGGTACAGGCTTTTAACAGAAACGGATATCCGTACTTTTCTCCCGCTTCCTTAGCCTGGGCATATCCCGCCACAGGCATAAACGGCGCCACCGCAATATCGGCCTGCGCCAACGCTTCTTTCTGGGTTAGTTTATTTTGAATGACACGCAGGGTCTGCGGCGCCGGATAGACCGGTTGACCGCCCTCTTCCAAAGCAATTAACGCTGCGCTGTCAATATGTTCAAATTCATAAGTAATTACATCCGCGTCCGCGGCTAACTGCCGGATGGCTTGGCCGTCATGGAAATCGGCGGTGATCTGCCGGTCTGCCACCTGGGCTGCCGGGCTGGCAGAAGTGGGATCCAGCACCGTCACATGAAATCCCATTTGCTTGGCGGCCATCGTCATCATTTTACCCAACTGCCCACCGCCCACAACGGCGATACGCAGAGGTGGATTTTGCATAATTCTGTCCAACATGGTCATAACCCCTCTAAAGGAGGAACAGGGGCCGTATCGGCCCCTATCCCAAAATAATTTACATCACAAAATGTATCAGCGAAATTACAGCAAGGATATATACAAACCAGTGCACTTCTTTGCCCCGGCCTGCAAACAACTTTACAATGGGATATACCAGAAAACCTGCGGCGATACCGTCGGCAATGGAGAAAGCAAAGGGCATAAAGGCGATGGTTACAAAAGCGGGAAGCGCTTCTGTAAAGTCTTCGAAATCAATATGGGTTACCGCGCCCATCATCAGCACACCCACAATCACCAGAGCGGGAGCTGTGGCCTGGGTGGGGATAATGCCTGCCAGCGGAGTGAAAAACAGTGCCAGCAAAAAGAGCACACCGGTTACCACAGAGGTCAGACCGGTCCGGCCGCCTTCGGAAATACCGGCGGTGGATTCCACATAAGTGGTGACAGTACTTGTGCCCATTAAAGCACCGCCTGCAGTACCCACAGCATCAACAATCATGGCATTTTTAACTTTGGGCAGGCAGCCGTCCTTGTCCAGGTAACCGGCACGGGCACCGGTACCCATCAGTGTACCCATGGTATCAAAAAGGTCCACAAACACCAGCGCAAAAATAACCATAAAGCCCAGGTTCAGCGCTCCGGCAAAGTCCAGCTCAAATGCAATGGGAGCTATGCTGGCAGGGGCACCAACAATATCTCCCACACTGGCAGGAGTGCTGGTTACACCTGTAAACATACCAATAATGGTGGTAAGAAGAATACCCAGCAAAATTGCACCTTTAACTTTAAGCGACATTAACACTGCGATAATCAGGATGCCGATGGCGGCCAGTGCAGGGCCGGGATCCGTTAAGTTACCCAGCGACACCAAGGTTGCCGGGCTGCCCACAATAATGCCGGCGTTCTTTAAACCAATCAAAGCAATAAATAACCCGATACCGGCAGCAACCGCTCTTTTTAAGCTGGTTGGCACCGCTTTGTCAATCTGTTCGATAATCCCAAAGATAGCAAGAACAAAAAATACGATTCCGGAAATCAAAACTGCGCCCAGGGCAGCCTGCCACCCATGCTCAGGGGCGACGGTGAAAGCAAAAAAGGCATTCAGGCCCATTCCGGATGCCAGGGCAAAGGGATAATTGGTAACAAGGCCCATTAAAATTGTGCTCAGCGCCGCAGCCAAAATAGTGGCGGTAACAATGGCGGCCACATAAGGATCATTGGCTGCAGTAAACTCCAGCGCTCCGTCAAAGAGAGCTCCGGCCTGGTTCATACCGCCCTGACGAAGCAGATCCGGGTTAACAAAAATGATGTAGGCCATGGTCATAAAGGTTGTAATACCGGCAATAATTTCTGTTTTAGCATTGGTACCGTGTTCTTTTAGTTTAAAAAACTTTTCCATTTCTTCAATAGCCTCCCTACTGGTTAATTTTCTCTGTATAACCTAAACTGCCAAAGCTTGTCCCGCTGCCTCTCACCTCCCACCGCAAAATTGCACCACGGGAAAGCAGTGCCGGAGCATTCCAGCACCAAGCAAACACACCATGCACCGGTTATACTGCCAAAACAAGGCAAGAAGGCAGCAACCAAAAAGCCCAGACGGGTAGGTTGGTCGAGTGAAACCTACCCGTCTGGGCTTTTATCCCTCCGGTGTAGCACATTGTGCCTGCGCCACTTGGACCTGCCCGCTTGCGCGGCGGAACCCTAGGCGCACTTTCCCCCGTAGTCAGATAATTTACGGTTATCTGGTAGAGACTATCAGGCCATATTCCTGAAATTATACGAGCGCTATTGAATTACTTTTAGACTACCAGATTCGACATAACCTGTCAATACTAAATAGGGGAGGCCACTCGATATAATTTTACTCCCACTCAATGGTGGAAGGGGGTTTTGATGTAATATCGTAAACCATGCGGTTAACGTGGGGCACTTCATTGACAACGCGGTTGGAAATGCGGGCCAGCACATCATGGGGGAATGGGTACCAGTCGGCGGTCATGCCGTCATGGCTGGTTACGGCCCGCAGCCCGATGGTATAAGCATAAGTCCGGCTGTCGCCCATCACACCTACAGACTTCATATTAGGAAGAATGGCAAATGCCTGCCAGATTTCCCGGTACAGGCCGGCCTTTTTAATCTCCTCTATAACAATGGCATCCGCCTCCCGCAGAATATCAAGCTTCTCGCCGGTGACATCACCCAGCACCCGGATAGCAAGGCCCGGCCCCGGGAAAGGATGGCGCCAGACCACATCATGGGGCATACCTAACTCCTCTCCCACTTTGCGGACTTCATCCTTAAACAGATGGTTCAACGGCTCAATAAGCTTAAACTTCATATCTTCAGGGAGTCCGCCCACATTGTGGTGAGACTTAATCAGAGCTGCAGTTTCAGTACCGCTTTCAATTACGTCAGTATACAGTGTACCCTGAACCAGATAATCTATTTGCGCAATTTTTGCTGCTTCCCGCTCAAAGACGCGGATAAACTCGTTGCCAATGATTTTTCGCTTCTCTTCCGGATCGGTGACCCCGGCCAGTTTGCCCAGGAAATTATCCTGCTCATCTGCTTTTATTACCTTCATGTTAAAATCTCCGGAGAAAGTCTCCATCACCTGCTCTGCTTCGTTTTTGCGCAAAAGGCCATGGTCCACAAAAATACAGGTCAGGCGGTCTCCGATGGCTTTGTGTACCAAAACAGCAGCCACCGACGAATCAACCCCGCCGGAGAGTCCGCAAACAACCTGTTCGTCCTCGCCCACCGTCTCCCGAATCTGCCGCACCGTTTCTTCAATGAAGGACTCCATGGTCCAGTCGCCGGAAAAGCCTGCTATATTAAACAGGAAGTTTTTCAGCATGTCCATGCCGCGCGGTGTATGCACCACCTCCGGGTGGAACTGAACCGCATACATGCGGCGTGTGGCATCGGCCATGGCCGCCACCGGCGTATTTTCTGTGGAGGCGGTTACTGTAAATCCGGGCGGGGCCTGATCCACATAATCGCCGTGACTCATCCACACGGTGGTTTCCTTTTCAATCTCCTGGAAGATATCGGCATCATCCAAAATCCGGATATCGGTCTTACCATATTCCCGCCGGCCCGCCGGCTTTACCACTCCGCCCAGGTCTTTGGCCATCAACTGCATGCCGTAGCAAATTCCCATGATGGGCAGTCCCATCTGATAAATTCTTGGGTCTGTGGCCGGCGCTTTCTCCCCGTAGACACTAAAAGCCCCACCGGAAAAGATAAGGGCTTTGGGCTTTAGAGATTCCACCCGTTCCAGCTTGGCAGTATAGGGCAGTATCTCACAATATACATTTAGCTCCCGGATCCTGCGGGCAATTAGCTGCGTATATTGACCACCAAAATCCAGAATCACCACCATTTCCTGATCCAAAATCCTCCACCTCCAGATAGTTATCATTCTTTTTTACCTTGTGCTTTCCCTGCCGGCATAACCTTAACGCAATAATTGGTTAATAATCACAAGACTCCGGGGATGGTTCTCAAAGTCTCATCTCGCCCTACATCTTGTGGTTAAGACAATATACTTTGCCAAAAAGGCAATGCTTTAACCTGCTTGATAAGTTTGAAGCTAAATTCCAGAAACACTCCCACAAGCAGAGCAAAAAGCACTGTCCCCAGGCCCAGCGGGCCGCCCAGAAAATAGCCGATAATGGCCACCAGAACTTCCAGAGCTGTACGGACCGTGCCCACACGCAGCTTTGTCATCCGGGTAAGACCCAACATCAAACTGTCCCGGGGACCGGCACCACGGTTGCCGCTGATATACAGCGCGGTTCCCAGACTAAAGATGGCAATACCAAAAACGTAGCTAATCAGCTTCAGCCATAATGTTGCCGGCTGGGGGATATAGCTCAGACTGTTCACCAGATCTACAAACAAACCAATGAAAAACATATTCAGCAGGGTGGACACCTGTGGCCGAACACGCAGCAACCAGCTTAAAAGCACCACCATGAGACCTATCAGCTGAATGACCCTGCCTACGGTAAGCCCTGTGCGAGCGGCTATGCCCACATGCAGCACATCCCAGGGTGAAACCCCCAGGTGGGCCCGTAATAAAAAGACCACCCCGTTAGCCATTAAAAAAAGGCCAAACAGAATCCATGTATAGCGAAGCAGTGTTTTGACTTTCTTGCTCATTTTAACCATCCCTTTTAAATTAATGCTAATAAAGAATATAATACACGCCACGGGCACTTTTGAAAAGGGAAAAAAAAGAAATCAGAACAGGCTGACTCTTTAATCCTGATTATGTATATCCTTTTCTCCGCATTGGGGTCGGTCCAATTTGCGGGAAATGTCTTTTAAGGTGGTGTCAATGGACTGTATTTTTAACAACACCCAAATAGCATGTTATTCTTTTTTCCTAACCTTGTAGCGAATAACTGTTTTGCGTTTTTCAGAAGCTGTGCGGCGGTGATCCCCCAGGTATATTTCATGGTGGCAGCCTGTGGGCTCATAGCCCTGCTCCTGTGCAAAACGGTAAATGGTGTCAACCACAGTAGCCTTTCCACTATTGAAGCCAATATGCAGAATCTGGGCCGACAATCCTTCGGCATAACGATCCAGCCGAACATCTTCTAATAGAGGTACTTTTTTCTTTGCCACCGCTTCCCGGGCTTCCAAAAACAACTCCGGTGTAACAAAGTCAGGCTGCATAATCATCAGCGTCCACTGGAAGGCATCCCGGTTTTGTGGATCAAGGGGCGCTCCATCCCGTGTCTGCCATAACCCTTCCAGAGGCATAACCTTGTAATCCACCGCAGCCCTACCCTGTTTAACCATAAATCTGAGGCGATGGGACAGGCTGTAGAGCGCTTTCACCGCCTGCCTGAACCGGGGCGCAGTGTTGGGGTCACCCTCTCCGTCTATCATCAAAAAACCCATCCTGGGCACATTCACCAGCTTGACCTTTTTTGCCGACGGCCTGTATAGCTCTTTCAGCTCCTTGGTCAGATCCAGTTTCACCATCTTCTGCTACCACCTTTGCTGCAACTAGGCTCAATACTTAATATATTTTCTACGCCTCAAGGTTAAATCCCTAGAAAACTTCTAAAATTTATCTTATTATTATAAATTTAATAATCATTTTAATCCTACCACAATCCTATTAACCATAGCGTTTCTCTGCCATCCACAATTTCACCTCCTTCTTTTGAGTATTTAACATAGCTTAACGATATACCTGCTTCTGGATATGCCGGCAAACAAATTAAGAGCGCCTGCATTTGCAGGCGCTCTTGAGTGTTGTCTTAACTTACATGGGGGGCATTTGCGGCATAGCGGGTGCTCCGCCACCGTTTTCATCGGGCAGGTCGGTAACAACAGCCTCGGTGGTAAGGAACATAGCAGAGATGCTGGCCGCATTCTGCAGAGCAGAACGGGTAACTTTGGCCGGATCCACGATACCGGCATCAATCATGTTTACGTATACGCCTGTGGCGGCGTTGTAGCCCACTCCGGGAGCTTCCGTCTTCAGTTTTTCCACGATTACGGAACCTTCCAGGCCGGCGTTATGAGCAATCTGGCGTACCGGCTCTTCCAAAGCACGGGTAATGATGCTTACACCTGTGGCTTCGTCGCCTTCGGCATCTACCTTCTCCAATGCACCCAGTGCATTGATGTAGGCTGTGCCGCCGCCGGATACAATACCTTCTTCAACGGCTGCACGGGTAGCAGACAGGGCGTCTTCAATTCGCAGCTTCTTCTCTTTCATTTCCACTTCCGTTGCCGCACCAACTTCGATGACGGCTACGCCGCCGGCCAGCTTGGCCAGACGTTCCTGCAGCTTTTCTTTATCAAACTCAGAGGTGCTCTCTTCAATCTGAGCGCGGATCTGAGCAACACGCTTCTGGATTTCCGCCGGTTCACCGGAGCCGTCCACCAGAACCGTTTCTTCCTTGGTTACACGAACCTGACGGGCACGGCCCAGCATTTCCATATCCACATTCTTCATTTCAATGCCCAGTTCCTCGGATACTACAGTACCACCGGTTAAGATGGCAACGTCCTGCAGCATGGCTTTGCGACGATCACCAAAGCCGGGAGCTTTAACGGCAACACAGTTAAAGGTGCCACGCAGCTTGTTAACCACCAGAGTGGCCAGCGCTTCGCCTTCCACATCTTCTGCAATAAGCAGTAAGGGCTTGCCGGACTGAACAACTTTCTCCAGTACGGGAAGTACTTCCTGGATGTTGCCGATTTTGCGATCGGTCATCAGGATGTAGGGCTCATCCAGAACTGCTTCCATTTTTTCATGGTCGGTAACCATGTAGGGAGAAATGTAACCACGGTCAAACTGCATACCTTCCACCACATTGAGATCGGTGGTAAAGCCTTTGGATTCTTCCACGGTGATAACGCCATCTTTACCAACTTTTTCCATGGCTTCGGCAATCAGGCCGCCGATTTCTTTATCGTCGGCAGAAATGGCAGCTACCTGAGCGATGGCTTCCTTGGTTTCCACAGGCTTGGACTGAGTTTTAATTTCCTCCACAGCCACTTTAACAGCCTTCTCGATACCGCGTTTGATGGCCATGGGATTGGCACCGGCGGTAACGTTCTTAATTCCTTCACGAATGATGGCCTGGGCCAACAGGGTAGCGGTGGTGGTACCGTCACCGGCAATATCCTGAGTTTTGGTGGCAACTTCCTTAACCAACTGCGCACCCAAATTTTCAAATGCATCTTCCAGTTCGATTTCACGGGCAATGGTAACACCGTCGTTAGTAATCAGGGGAGCACCGAACTTCTTGTCCAACACCACGTTGCGGCCTTTGGGCCCTAAGGTTACCTTAACGGTGTCTGCCAGTTGATTAACGCCACTTTCCAGCGCACGACGGGCTTCTTCGCGAAACTTAATATCTTTGGCCATGTTATCTCTGCCTCCTTATAATAATTAGCGTATTAGTTTGCTCTAAGTATGGGTTAAGCCAGCTTGCCCAGGATATCATCCTGACGCATGATTAAGTATTCCTCGCCATCAACTTTGATTTCTGTGCCGGCATACTTGGAAAACAGGACACGGTCTCCCACTTTTACATCCATTTCCACACGGGTGCCATTTTCCAGGATGCGACCGCCGCCGGCGGCGACAACTTCGCCTTCCTGGGGCTTTTCCTTGGCCTTCTCAGGCAGAACCAAGCCGCTGGCTGTCTTCTCTTCAGCCTCCATCACCTTAATGACTACTCGATCTGCTAGGGGTTTAATGTTCATGAAATAACCTCCTTTTATGGTTGATATATTGTTGTTAGCACTCACCGATTGCGAGTGCTAATCGATCACAATAGTAATGGTATATAAATTTTTCCCGGAACGCAACTTCTGCCAGAGAAAAATTTATGCAAATATGCTTATTTATCCTTAATTTACGCAAAATACGCACGTTTTTCTTCCATTCTCTAATTTTTCCTGCTTTCACCTTCAACAGATGTTATTATATACCGGATAAAATTAATTATGCATCATTTTTACGCAGAGAAGCACATTCACTGGCCTCGCCACAAAGCACATGCACCGCATGGGGAATGGCGGGCAGAACAACGCCCAGATTCTCCCGTACCGCCCGGGGACTGCCGGGCAGATTAACAATTAAAGTCCGCCGCCGCAGGCCGCAAACTGCCCGGGAGAGCATGGCATGGGGTGTTTTTTGCAACCCAAAGGCCCGCATTGCTTCGGCTATGCCGGGCACCTGTTTTTCAATGACAGACAGGGTGGCTTCCGGCGTATTATCTCTGGGACTCAGCCCGGTACCGCCTGTGGTAAGCACCAAATTCACTTTATGCTCATCGGTATATTCCACCAACTTGTCTTTTAAAGTATTATAGTCATCGGGCACCACATCGTAGGCCACCACCTCACCGCCGGCTTCTGCAATCATTTCATGGATTACGCGCCCACTTTCATCCTCCCGCTCGCCGCGGGAACCCTTATCGCTGGCAGTTAGCACTGCTACACTAAACTGTTTCATGCCGTCACTCTCCCTGATAAGCAATTTCACCCGTTTTGTCGGTATGATACCCGTCCAGCCCGTCCACCGTCTGTTTAAATTCAGTGGAGCGCGCCACTTCCAACAGTTTGATCACGTTCTCATCCTGGAGAGAAGCCTGAGGAATGGCCAGATCGTAGCGCTCTTTGGCCAACGGTATAAAGTCCAGACCCAATGATTTGGCTGCCGCCGCCACACCTAAACCGGTATCGGCGGAACCGGCGGCCACCGCCGCCGCCACCGACAGATGGGTGTATTCTTCACGGTCATAACCGGAAATGGCCTCGGCGGAAATCCCTTTCTCCTTTAAACGGGCATCCAATAGTAAACGGGTACCGGCACCTCGCTGCCGGTTAACAAAAGAAACATCGGGTCGTGTCAGATCCTCAATATCGGCAATCCCTTTGGGGTTGCCCGCCGGGACCATTAAACCCTGCTCCCGCTCCACCAGGGTTACCAGCGTCACCGGCACATCCGGCAAAAACTGCTTAAGAAACGGTATATTATACTGACCGGTTTCCTCGTGCAGCAGATGCACTCCGGCCAAATGCGCTTCTTTGCGCCTCAGCGCCATAATCCCGCCGGTACTGCCCACATGGGCTGAGGACAGTGTATGGCCTGGGTATGTCCGGCTCAACAAGTCTCCCAGAATATCCAGTGTCAGGTCATGGCTGCCAATACAAACCACGGTACGGTCAATATGGTCCGGCGCCCTTAAAAGCTCCACATCCACTTCCTCGCCGGCCACCAACCCTTCCTTTTGCTGCGGAATCCGCACAATACCGTCGGCCCGCACCAGTGAAGTTATCACCCCGGAGCCTCGGGACAGCGGGGTGGCCACATAGCGCTCACCCACCCGTCCCACCTTGACCCGCACCCACTCTTCCGCAGATAAAGGAGATGTCACCTGGCGGGAAAATACCGAACGCAGCGTGGGACGGGCCGGCTCAGCCAAACCCTGTAAACGATATAAAAGGGGCTTTAAGAATATTTCCAGCGCCACCACCGCCGATACCGGATAGCCGGGCACGCCAATAACCGGTGTTTTCTCCACTACGCCGAGAATCACCGGCTTTCCGGGGCGTACTGCCACGCCATGTACCAGTACCTCCCCCAGTTGGGCCACCACATCCGCCGTATAGTCGCGGCGCCCGGCAGATGAGCCGGCATTAATTAAGACCACATCGCTGTTTTGGGCCGCATTTGCCACCGCCTCAAGTATCTGGTCAAAGTTGTCTCTGACGATATCATGCCTGAGGGGCTCACCGCCCCACTCAGACACCAGCGCACTAAACACGGTGGAATTATACTCAATTATCTGGCCCGGTCCGGGAGGAGTGCCCGGCGTGACCAGCTCGTTGCCGGTGGGAATCACGGTAACCTTAGGCTGCTTGCGCACCTCTACCTGGGTTATGCCGCCGGCCAGTAACGCACCGGCATCCACACCGCTCAAGCGGTGCCCTGCGGGCAAAAGCATCTCTGTAGCCACAATATCTTCACCTATTGGCCTCACATGCTGCCACGGTGCCACGGAGGCGGTAATTTCCACTTCCTCTGCAAACTCAGTGATATCCTCCGCCATAATCACCGCATCACAGCCTGCGGGGAGAGCATTACCTGTATCCACGGGAAAGGCCTGCTCATTTAGGCGCAGACGCTTCGGTGCTGTTTCGGCGGCCCCCACCGTATCCTGTGATCGCACAGCCACCCCATCCATGGCTGCGGCGTGATAATGGGGGGAAGAAATTTTGGCAAAAACAGCCTGAGCAGTAACCCTGCCCACCGCAGCGGTAACCTCCACGGTCTCGCCGGCTGTCTCCTGCCAGCCCTTTTGAAAAAACAAATTCAGTGCATCCTCGATGGAAGTATTATGTAGATAGCGTCTTCGTTTCTCTTTCACCTGGCTCACTCCAAATATTAAATTAACATTACTTCCACTGTATCGCCGGCCTCAATGCCCTCACTGTTTTGTGGAATCCGCAGCAGCGCATCGCCACGAACCACCGTGGAGATCAGGTTGGCCTGCCCAAGAATGGGACGGGCCCACAACTGCCCTTCCTGTTCATAAAGTGCGGCCCGAATATAATCTTCCCGGCCGCTGGCAGAAGAAAGATTACGCTCCGCTCTGGCGGTAATAACAGGGTTTCTCTCCACAGCGCCGGCCATCTGTAACAACAGCGGCCTGACAAACAGGAGAAAACCCACCATGGCGGATGTGGGGTTACCTGACAGGCCAAAATAAGGCTTGCCGTCCACCACACCAAAAATCAGCGGTTTTCCCGGGCGCATGGATACTCCGTGAAAAAGCACTCCCGGCTTGCCCAACTGGTCAATGCAGGATGCGGTATGATCACGGGTCCCTGCGGAGCTGCCGCCGGAGAGAATGACGCAATCATAGTCTCCGGTATTTTGCAGCGCATTTAGCAGTTCTTCTGCTGTGTCGGGAATAATTCCCAGGCGGCTCGGTTCAGCACCGCAGCGCTGTGCCCAGGCAGACAATAAGTAGGAATTAATATCTCTGATCTGTCCTTCTTTGGGCTCCATGTCCGGCATTACCAACTCATCACCGGTGGACAAGATAGCCACCCGCGGTTTTTGAGCCACATCAATCATCACCTGGCCCATGGCAGCCAGTGCTCCTATATCCTGCGGCCTGAGTATGTGTCCTGCAGGCAGGATAGTTTCCCCCGCCTTGATATCTTCACCGCGGGCGATGGTGTTTTCTCCCGGTGCCACCGCACGGTTTACTGCCAGGGTAGCCCCACCCAAATCTTCAGTATGTTCCACCATAACCACCGCATCAGAGCCTTCCGGCAACATGCCGCCGGTGGCAATACGCAGGGCTTGTCCTGCTGCCACAGCAGCAGGAGGGGCCTGCCCCATCATAACTTCCCCTGCCACATCGAAAAGCGCCGGCATAGACTCCGACGCTCCAAACGTATCTTTGGCCCTGACGGCATAGCCGTCCATGGTGGATCGGGGAAACGTGGGCAAATCATGCTGTGCTGCAACCGACCTTGCCAGAACCCGCTCCGTGGCATCCGGTAAGGGGACTGTGGTGCAATGGGTCTGTGCTGTAACAGCTGATAAGATTCTTTCTTTAGCATCTTTCACACTAAGTACGGTTAGCATATTGGTCTCCTAAAAGCAGCCTAGCTGGCAGCCTTTGATTTTGATTTTTTCCTCATCGCAAATTTGGCCAATTTGCCATAGCTTCACGTTGTGGTCGGCGGCAATCTGATAAGCGGTTTCGCAATGCAGCTTGCCGTCCTCCAGGTTATTTTTGATCAAACTAAGTAATTCCTGCTTTTCCATATGGCAGCACCTCGCTGTTATCTTACCACAATTTCAACAAAATTAACAATGCAGTCAACCCTTAATATTATACTCTTCCATTTTGCGATACAGAGTTGTCCTGCCTATCCCCAGCATCCTGGCGGCAGGGGCAATTTTTCCCTTTGTTTTATCCAGGGCTTCAAGAATCACCTGCCTGGTCTGCTTTTCCAAAAGAGAGCATGTATCTTCGGCCATGGTGGCACTGGCAACCTCCAATGGCAGATCATCTTCGCCAAGCACGTTGCCCTCCGCCAGGGCCACCATGCTTTCCACACAGTTTTGCAGCTCCCGTATGTTTCCGGGCCAGCCATAGGCCAACAACCTTTTGTACAGCGCATCGGAGACAGCCATTGCGCTACGCCCCTGTTCTGCACAGGCTTTATGTACGAAGTAGGGAACCAGGTCAAGTATATCCTCAGAGCGTTCACGCAGAGGAGGAATGTTCAGCGTCACCACTTTTAGCCTGTAGTATAAATCGAGACGGAACCGCCCTTCATCCACCAGCTTTTTTAAGTCCTGATTTGTAGCGGCAATTATCCGCGCGTTTACCTTGCGTGTTTTGGTATCGCCAATGCGGTAAATCTCTTTTTCCTGGAGAACACGCAGCAAGGTAGCCTGGACATTGTGGGGCATATCCCCCACCTCATCCAAAAAAATGGTCCCGTTCTGAGCCATCTCGAACTTGCCCGGCTGTCCGCCCTTTTTTGCTCCGGTAAAGGAACCATCGGCATAGCCGAACAGCTCACTTTCAATCAGTGTTTGTGGAATTGCAGCACAATTTAAGGCCACAAACGGGCCGCGGTGGCGCGGACTCATTTGATGAACATAACGGGCCATCACTTCCTTGCCGGTACCGCTTTCCCCCTGAATCAGCACAGTGGACAAGGTGGAAGCAGCCTTGGCACCATTTTGAAATGATTTTTTTGTCTCCTCGCTGCGCCCCAGCCAAAATGTTTGCTCTTTTTGCTGCAATGTGGGCTGCAGCACCCCCACAGCTCCAAGAAAATCGCCCTTCTCATCTTTTACCTGATTGAAACTTGACTGCAGAGGAGTCCCGGATTCAGACACCGGCAGTTTCTGTCCCTCTCCATAAAAAGCAACATTGGTCTTTGATTCAAAAACTTCGGCAGCGGGCCGTCCCAACACATCTTCCCGGCGCTTGCCCAGCATATAAACCCCGGCATCGTTAATTTCGGTAATTTCGCCGCGGTTATTAATGGTAACAAAGCCGTCCCTGAGCATCTGGGAGGCCATCTTAATCCCTGCGCTGCAAAAACGGTAACTGTTCTGCAATTCGTTGACATGGAGGTTTTGCTCAATCATCCTGGTTCCCATCAGAACCAGTTCACAAAGGCGCTCATCGGTAATACCGCAGGCGCCGGAAATATCCAACACACCCAGCAGTTCTCCCCGGGCATCCTTAATGGGGGCCGCCCAACAATTGAGAAAATGGTTTTCCCGGACATAATGCTCCCAGCCAAGAACCTTCACAGCCTGGCGCTCCGACAATGCGGTACCGATGGCATTGGTTCCTTTAGCTTCTTCCCGCCAGTTGGCACCGGGAGACAGGGCAACTGTTTGCGCTTTGCTCAAAAAAGTGGGATGTCCCAGAGCCTTTAAAACATAACCGTCATGATCGCAAAGCAGTACAATGAACTCTCTTCCCTTAAGATAACGGATAAGAAACGGCAGTACATCCTTGGCTGCCTGCAGCAGTTCCTCATTCTCCTCGACCCTTTGCTGTAAAAGGTTCGCAGGCAAAAGATCATTGCGGGCCACTTGCTGAAAATCCAAGCGGTTTTCCCGGCATCGGTGCCAAGAGCGCAGTATCACAGAGTCAGGCTCTTCGTCAGTCTGCTCCCCGTTTACAAAACGTTGCCACAGCTTGGCCATTAGACGGTCCCTCCAATTAAAAGACATACTTCCTTACCAAAAAGCGGCTGAAAAGACAAACTGTTCTGAATTAACTTAGCCATTGTCAGAATATTTAGGTAGTATATATTGTAACATAAGGCAAGAATTCTTTCAATATATCTTACCTTAACACTGCCCGCCATACCTTAATCAGTTCTTACGGTGAGGTGAAAAAAATGCTGTTTTCTTGACATGGCCCGTTTCTTTTTAGGATAATATTTATAGCGAGGAGGGCGTTTTATGCCAAAGTACCGTCATCTCAAACGTTATCGCCAAATTGCCAACAGTGTGGTGCGCCACGGATTCGGCCACCTGCTTACCCACTTGGGCTATTCTCATTTACTGCCCTCGGTTCGCCGTGCCCGTAAAAGTGAAACAGCTTTACTTGAATATACCCGGGCTCAACGGCTGCGGATGCTCTTGGAGGATTTAGGCCCAACATTTGTCAAATTCGGGCAACTTCTTTCCACCAGGCCGGATTTACTGCCCCGCGATATTCTCGACGAGCTGACTAACCTGCAGGACCAGGTCCCCTCCTTTCCGTATTCAGAGGTAGAAGCAATTATTGTCAGGGAACTTGGCCGCCCTGTAGAAGAAGCATTCCACTCCTTTGAAAAAAAGCCCTTTGCCGCCGCCTCCATAGGCCAGGTTCACCGGGCTCTTCTTCATAACGGCCGACAGGTGGTGGTTAAAGTCCGCCGCCCCAATATTGTGCGCCAAATGAAAACGGACCTGGAAATTCTCCGGCAGGCAGCAAAAATTGCCGACCGCCGCACTCCCTGGGGCCGCATCTATAACTTTGAAGACATTGTCCAGGAAGTACAACGCTCGGTCCATGACGAGTTGGATTATCTTATTGAAGCTGAAAACGGAGAACGCATCAGGGAAAACCTCCACACCCAGGAAAACGTCATTATCCCCAAAATCTACTGGGATTTCACCACTTCCGCGGTATTAACCATGGAAATGGCAGACGGTATTAAACTGACCCATCCAGAAAAATTAAAAGAAGCCGGCCACGACCCGGAACAAATAGTCCGGGATCTGGTAGAAGTGATGTTTACCCAGATTTTCCAACACGGACTTTTTCACGCGGACCCGCATCCGGGCAACCTGGCCGTGGATAAAGACGGCAAGCTTATTTTTATGGACTTTGGCATTGTGGGCCGCCTGCGGGGAGAACGTAAACGGCAATTTATATTATTCTTACTGGGAACCATCAGCCATAATCCACGCCAGTTGGTTCGGGCCTTATCCGGCATGGGTGTACTGTCCCGCCGCATTGACCGCAAAGAATTGCTCCGTGATGCGGAGCGCCTGATGGATAAATATCTGGACACCCCGCTTAAACGCATTAATTTGGGGCAAGCGGTATCGGAGATATTTGCCCTGGCCTATGAGTACCATATCCGTATTCCGGCGGAATTTACTCTGCTTGGCAAAACCATCATGACTTTGGAAGGGGTCATTGAAGACCTGGACAAAGACCTGGTCCTCATTGAGCTATTGCGCCCCTATTCTAACCGGTTGATTCGGGAAAGGTTCTCCTACCGGCTAATCAAAGAAACTGCCTTTGAACAGTTTTTTGAAACCACCGATTTTGTATTTTCCCTGCCCCGCAGGCTAAACGATATGTTTGACCGGGTAGATACGGAAGGAATCCCCATACAACTCAACTACCCCGACATTGACCGGACCTTTCTCCACCTGGACCGCCTGGCCAACCGGCTTAGCTTCAGCATCGTCCTGTTGGCTTTTAGCATTATCATGGCCGGCCTGATTATCGGCTCAGGCCTGGTGGCCTCCATCACCGGCACGCCGCTTCTCTGGCGGATTCCCATCATTGAAATAGGATTTTTCCTGGCCAGCGCCATGGCCGGCTGGCTCTTCTGGGCCATCTACCGCAGCGGCAAACTCTAAACTCCAACGTGGACAGAGGGACAGGTGATTTTGTCTCACTAGATTCCTTTTCACCATACATAAAAAAGGCACGCTTATTCGGCTTCCTTAGCAGCTTCCCGAACTGCGAAGCGTTGTAATTTCCTCGCAGAACAAAAAAACCGCCGTTAGGCGGTCTTTTTATTTTAGTACCGGAAAAGTGGTGGAACCTTCAGGCATGATGTAGGCGGTATAATCATCCCCCAGCCACTCTTTGGCAATGGAGAGCGCCTCATCCAGATCTTTGGCCGGTGTCATCCCCATTTCTCTCACCTGCTGGTCGGGCAGGCCCGTTACGGCGATAAAACGGCTTTGCTGGGCCCAAAGCAGCTGGGTATAGCCCATAAAGCTGGCTATTTCGAAATCACAACGCAGGGCATCTTCCCGGGCTGCGTTGTCGGGATGGTCTGTACAGATGGTATAAAACAGGTCATTGCCGACACCTTCACACGATTCGGTCAAAAGAATGCCTACACCACCTTTTTTCAGTGCCGGCACCATATTATGGGTCGTTTTGTATGTCTGGTAAAAGTTTATGTCCTTGGGATAACCGCCACAGGAGGCAATCACCAAATCAGCCTGCCTGTCAATGGCCACGCCAAAGTATTCGTCCACAAGCGCAGCGCCTTTCTCATGGGCGGCCACCACATCCCCGGCTACGGCCAGGCCTATTTTATGTTCATCATTGGTAATAGTATTAACGATGAAATCCACGCCGACTTTTTTAATCGCCTGGATCATGTCGTCGGATAGTGGGTTGCCATCCATCTTTCCGGCACAGACATGGGGATTTAAGCCGGGGCCGTCGGGGTTTAGAGCCAGTCGATGGTTGGCCATAATTCCGTTATAATCTGCCACGCCGGGCATAATCGCTTTTTTACCGCCGCCATAACCCGCCAGAAAATGGTAAACAATACCGCCGGTGAGAATTACTCTGTCGGCTTCGGCCACTTCGCGGTTAATGCGCACCGGGGTACCATGGGTTGTGGTGCCATAATCCACCAGATTGTCAGCCTGGCATTTATGGTCCACCACTTTTACCCGGTTGTATGCTTCTTCGCCGATAATCTGAATATGCTCCTCCCGGCTTTGTTCCCGGTGGGCGCCTGTTGCAGAGACCACGGTGATGCTCTCATCGGGAATGCCGCTCTCGTTTAGTTCATCGAGAATCAGCGGCAGCAGGATATGATGGCGCACCCAAAGGCGCGTCATATCCCCCACAACGATGGCAGCGGTCTCTCCCGGTTTGCCAATTTCCCGCAGGCGGGGCGAACCAATGGGATTTTCCATGGCTTCTTTCACCAGTTGGGCTTCACTGGCCGGTGTTGGCAGTTCTTTTGGCCTGAGGACAGCCAGAATTTTTTCCGGCTCAAGGTTAAACTCATATTGAGTTTGACCGTATGCCAATGTGTACTTGCTCACATCTGCACCTCCTAATTTTAAGCTCAGATGCTGTTCTCTTCACGTTCTTCCTCATATGTGGTAATTTCTTTACGAACAAAACGCAGGTGTGCCCGCATTGCCTCCCGTGCTTCTTCCGAATCGCGTTCGGCAATGGCACGGTAAATCTCTTTGTGCTGCTGCAGCAGCTTCAGCTTATTCCCCGGGGTTTCAAAAAGCTTTTCCCTGCTGTGACGCATTGTTTCCACAATCAGGTCTGAGACGGTATTCATCAGGCGCAGTAGCACCTGATTGTCTGCCGCTTCCACAACGGCCAGGTGAAATGCTGCATCCGGCAGTTCGCCGATGGCACCGCTTAAAACATCTTGTTCCATTTCATCCAGGGCTGCTTTTATTTTATCCAACCCTTCAGGTGTAACTCGCCGGGCTGCCAAAGCCGCACTGCCTGCCTCCAGGATGGCACGAATCTCCAGGACTTCCAGGCTATTATTCTGGTAAAGCGTCATCATCAGTGCCAGCGGTTTAATCATGGAATCCAGGGGTTCCTGGCGGATAAAAGTACCCTCACCGGGTTTGCTCTCCAGGATTCCCATCATATCCAGCGCACTGAATGCTTCGCGGATGGATGCGCGGCTTACCTGCAGTTGTTCCGCCAGTTCGCGTTCAGAAATAAGCCGGTCTCCCGGCTTTAAAACTCCCTGCTTCACCAAATTTTTAATTTGCTCTAATACCTCTTCATAGACACGTTTCTGTTTAATTGGTTTAAACATAGACCTCTCCTGCTTTCTCTCGTATATACCCTTATTCTATCACAGCAAATTAAAAAATAGGAGAGGAGGGCGGGTTTTCCCGCCCTTTTCCTAGTTAAAATACATTGACAGAAAACACATAGATGAGCAGCATGCCTAGAGCTCCGGCTCCTGCAGCATAGATTATTGCCGGGATCAGGTTTTTGCGAATAATTTTACCTTCCTGCCCCAAGTTACCCACCACGGCACAGGCCGCCACCACGTTATGAACGGCAACCATGTTGCCGATGGCACCACCAACTGCCTGCAGTGCCAGGATGATGGTGGTGGAAATTCCCAATGTTTCAGCTACGGAATACTGGAATCCGCCAAAGAGTAGATTGGAAACGGTGTTGCTGCCGGCAATAAAGGCGCCCAGCACACCCACAAAAGGTGAGACAAACGGCCAACCGGCGCCCACGACCTGGGACGCAAACCGAGACATGGTCAGAAGCATCCCGTCAATGCCGGCTTGGTTTACACCGGATTGGACAAGAATCCTCACCATCGCCACCGCGAACACCAGAGCGATGGTGGCGGGAATAAGCTGTTTAAAGGTGGTTTTCCAGGCATCCACCGCTTCAGAGCCTTTCATGCCATGCAGGAAAATGGTGAGAATGGCGACCAACACAAAGGGTACAATACCGGGAATCCACAGCGGCTCAAGCGTATAGTTCACACCGGGCTGTCCGAGAATACCTTCCCAAACCAGCCTCCAACTGCGCATCAGAGGCTGAAGTGTTTCGGTGGAAAGGCGGGTAATTAAAAGCAGTGCGGCAATAAGGATATATGGCAGCCAAGCCATACCCAGCGACATTTTACATTCCTGGGCACAGGCTGCTTCCACGTCGGCCTGTTCGCCCCAGTCTTCGTCCCACTCCGGTTCGTTGGGATTGGGGAAATCCCAGGTGTTCTTGGGCACCAAAAACCCCTTTTGTGCAGCAACAACAACAAAGGGCATGCCAATTAGAGCGCCCACAACCGAAGGCAATTCAGGTCCCACAAAATAGGCCATCAGGAAATAGGGAACGGTAAAAGCCAGACCGCCAAAAATGGCAAACGGGGCGGCTTCCAGCCCTTCTCTAAAGGATCTGTTTTTACCAAAGTAACGGGTCATCATGCAGATGGCCAGAAGCGGCAGGAATGTACCGAACACACCGTGAATCACTGCGGACCACACACCCACGTCATAAACAAATGTACCCATGGCCACAGCTTCCGGCAACAGGCCATCCACTGCATTACCGACACCGACAACAACAGGGGTTCCCACAGCACCGAAGGTAACCGAGGTGCTGTTAAAAATCAAAGCTATCATAGCCGCTGCCAGCGGCGGGAACCCAAGCACCATTAACAATGGAGCGGCCAGAGCGGCCGGAGTGCCGAAACCGGCGGCTCCTTCAATAAACGAGACAAAGATCCAGCCGATAATTATTGCCTGGACGCGGCGGTCTTTACTAATCCCGTAAAAACCCTGCTGAATGGCAATTATAGCGCCGCTGTTTTTTAATGTGTTTAAAAGTAAAATTGCTCCGAACACAATCAAGAGAATATTAAAGGCGCCAAGCGCCCCCTCGATAGTTGCCGCTGCAATACGCACTGGCTCCATCTGCCAGACACTAAGGGCCAAAATGGCTGCAAAGGCCCAGGCAATGGGCATGGCTCTTTTGGCGGGCCACATCAGGCCTGCCATTAAAAGTATGGTTAAAAGAATGGGCAAGAATGCAATCAAAGCTAACATGCCAACAGACATATTTCTTCCTCCTTTGGGGGGTTAATCATTTTTGTCAATAATATTCTGTCTTTTCCCCTGAAAAAGGGGGAGGTGGTAATCACCTCCGTGGCAGACATGGACCGTGCTAAAGATCGAACATTTTTCCGGGGTTCAGAATGTTATTAGGGTCAAAAGCCAGCTTAATTTTCTTCATTAAAGCAATTTCCGTTTCTCCGACAACCAGCGGCATATACTTTTTGCGTTTATGGCCAATGCCATGTTCACCACTGATTGTGCCACCCAACTCAGCCATTTTTTCATATAATTCAGTTAAAACCTGGGGCAGAGTTTCTTTCCAGACCTCAATTTCCGTTTCCGCTTTCTTAACGATGGTGGCATGCAGGTTGCCATCGCCGGCATGGCCGTAGCAGGGAATAAGGACATCATGCTTCTCGGAAAGCTCGGCCAAAAACGGCATTAACTTGGGAATCTGCGCAATGGGAACCACAATATCTTCCAAACTCTGCACCGGACTAATTGCTTTAAAGGCCTCAGCAATATTACGGCGCACTTTCCAGATTTTTTCCTGTGTATCAGGAGTTTCGGCGGCATACACCTCAATAACCCCGTTTTCCATCAGAAGTTCAGAAACTGCCATGGCTTCATCCCGGAGTTGATCTGGATTGGTGCCGTCCAGTTCTATAAGTAGTGCCGCATTCGTTTCTGGGTAAGGCATTTTTTCGCCCAGATAATCATGGGTGGTACTGATAGAAAGACGATCCATAAACTCTATTCCGGTGGGGATCAGGCGTCCTTTTGTCATAATCAGCGGCACTACATTGATGGCAGTTTCCACATCGGGAAACAGGGCCAGCAAATCTATTTTGGATGTGGGCAGCGGTAGCAGCTTAATAATGATTTTTGTGTAGATACCCAATGTCCCTTCGGAACCTACCATGAGCTGCACCATGTTATATCCGGTTACATCCTTTACCCGCTTTCCGCCGAATTCTACGATTTCTCCCGTTGGCAGCACCACTTCCAGCCCCATAATATAGCGGCCGGTCACACCGTATTTAATGGCCCGTCCGCCACCGGCATTCTCTGCGACGTTTCCGCCAACAAAGCAGGACTGTAAACTCATGGGATAACCGGCGAAAAATACTCCGTGGGGCGCAAGCATTTCATTGATGTCGTTTGTTACCACACCGGGCTCCACAACCACCATCAGATTATCCAGGTCTACTTCCAGAATGCGGTTCATGTTCTCCACCGAGAGCAGAATTCCGCCGTGAGCAGGAACACCGCCACCGGAGAGGCCGGTGCCGGCACCACGGGGGGTTACCGGGATGTTTTCCTCATTGGCCAGTTTCATAATGGCAGAAACCTCATCTGCCGAGCCCGGTTTCACCACAACATCCGGCATATGGGCATACTCTTTTTCCGCCAACTCATCATGTGAATAGTTTTCAAGTTTTTCTGCATCCCCGAAAATAACGTTCTTCTTACCTACGATTTCCTCTAAGCGGGAGACAATTTCCTGTGTAACAGGCTGATACATAAGTCTTCCTCCTTTAATCATCTCGATGGTCAGGTGGTCTGACCATCAGTCTTACTGATATATATTACGCTATAAACACACAAATTCCTGCTTTTTGTCTAAAAATTTTCTTTTTTCTTTTTTTTATTTACAGAAAGTAAAAAAGGCACGCTTATTCAGTTCCCTCAACGCGTGCTTTTGATACCGGTCTCCTTAGCAGCTTCGCAAACTGCGAAGCGTTATATTTTCCAATCGGTACAAAAAAACACGCCCGGTCAAGGCGTGTTTGTAACAGACTCAGTTATTTTGTGTTTTCGTTGATAAGCAGGGATTTGGCATGACGGATTTGTACTTCCACTTCACTTCTGGCGGTACCGCCCCGGCTCTGCCGTGCCTCCACACAGGCCTCCGGCGGCAGCATTTCTTTAGCGTCATCCTCAAAGTGGGAGCAGGCCTCCGTCAACTCCTCGGTGGTTAAATCCACCAACTGGCGGTTCTCTGCTACACACTTACCCACCAGTTGGCCCACCACCGCATGCGCTTCTCTAAAGGGCAGGCCTTTGCGCACCAGATAGTCGGCCAGATCGGTGGCACTGGCAAAATCCCGGGCCACCGCAGCATACATGCGTTCCTTGTTGGGCTCCACGGTGCGCAGCATGGCCGCATACAAACGCAGGCAAATCTTGATGGTGTCCACCGTATCAAAGAGGCCTTCCTTATCTTCCTGCATATCCTTATTATACGCTAAGGGCAGTCCTTTAAGCACCGTTAAAAGCCCCATCAGATGTCCGTAAACCCGTCCTGTTTTACCCCGCACCAACTCCGCCACGTCGGGGTTTTTCTTCTGTGGCATGATGCTGGAGCCGGTGGTAAAGGCATCGTCAAGGGTAATAAAGCCAAACTCCTGAGAATTCCAGATGATAATATCTTCACTGAGGCGGCTTAAGTGCGTCATCATAATGGCCGAATTACTTAAGAACTCCAGCACAAAATCACGGTCGCTCACCGCATCCATACTGTTTTCGTACAGCTTGGCAAAGCCCAACTCCGAGGCCACCATCTCCCGATCCACCGGGAAGGTGGTTCCGGCCAGGGCTCCGGCACCCAACGGCATCCAGTCGGCGCGGCCGAAGCTGTCCAGAAAACGTTCCCGATCCCTTTGCAGCATCCAGAAATAGGCCAAAAGATGGTGGGCAAAGAGTACCGGCTGTGCCCGCTGCAGATGGGTATAGCCGGGCATCACCGCATCCAGGTTATCCTCAGCCAGGTTTACCAACGCTTCCTGCAGATTGCCGATTAGGGCCACCGTCTCCAGGATTTCTTTTTTCACATACATGTGCATATCCAAAGCCACCTGGTCGTTTCTGGACCGCCCGGTGTGCAATTTGCCCCCCACCGGCCCAATTTTCTCAGTCAGGCGTTTTTCCACATGCATATGAATGTCTTCCAGGGCCAGGGAAAACTCCACTTCCCCCCGGTCCATTTCCTCTTTGATAACCGCCAGGCCCGCCAGGATTTGTTCTGCTTCATCGCCGCAGATAATTCCCTGGTTGGCCAACATGCGGCAGTGTGCCATACTTCCGCGGATATCTTCTTCATAGAGACGCTTGTCAAAAGGAATGGAAGCATTAAACTCCTCCACCAGGGCGTCTGTTTCTTTGGCAAATCTTCCTCCCCAAAGTTTCACGGCATTACCCCCGTTTTTTTTCGTTTTCCAGCAAACCCTGTACTTTCAGGGGCAGGCCAAACAGGTTAATAAACCCTTCGGCATCGCGTTGGTCATAAATCACATCTTCACCGAAGGTGGCCAAATCTTCCCGGTAGAGGGAATGGGGCGATTTACGGCCCGCCACCGTCATATTCCCCTTATAGAGCTTAACACGCACAGAACCGGTGACATTCTGCTGCGTACGGTCAATAAAGGCATCCAACGCCTCCCTTAGTGGTGTATACCACTGTCCATAGTACACCAGCTCACCGTATTTAACGCCGGCAATTTCTTTAAAATGCATGGTTTCCCGGTCCATGGTAAGGCATTCCATTTCCTTATGGGCAAAATAGAGCAATGTGCCGCCGGGAGTCTCATATACCCCGCGGGACTTCATTCCCACCAGACGGTTTTCCACCATATCCACCCGGCCCACGCCGTGACGGCCGGCAATGGTATTTAGCTCGGCTAAAAGCTCCACCGGCCCCATAGCTTTGCCGTTTAAACTAACAGGCACGCCCTTTTCAAAGCCGATCTCCACATATTCGGCCTTATCCGGCGCATCCTCCGGGTCCACGGTGAGAATAAACATCTCTTTTTCCGGTTCACTGTCAGGGTCTTCCAGGATACCCCCTTCGAAGCTGAGGTGCCAGATATTGCGATCCATGCTGTAAGGCTTGTCCTTGGTCACCGGCAGGGGAATGCCGTGCTTTTCGGCGTAATCAAAAGCATCATCGCGGGAGCGGATCTCCCATTCCCGCCAGGGAGCCACAATCTTTAAGTGCGGCGCCAGCGCTTTGATGGTTAGCTCAAAGCGGACCTGGTCGTTACCTTTGCCGGTGGCACCGTGAGCGATGGCATCGGCCCCTTCCTTGGCCGCCACCTCCACCAAACGCTTGGCAATGGCCGGACGGGCAATGGCTGTGCCCAGGAAGTACTTTTCTTCATACAGGGCCCCGGACTTAACCATGGGGAAGACAAAATCCCGGACAAACTCTTCCCGCACATCTTCTATGTAGAGTTTGCTGGCCCCCGACTTCATTGCTTTTTCATGCAGCGGTTCCAACTCCTCGCCCTGGCCCACATCCGCCGCCATGGCCACCACTTCGCAGTTGTATTTTTCCTTCAGCCAGGTAATGGCGATGGACGTATCCAGTCCGCCGGAATAGGCTAAAATTATCTTTTTCATCTGTAAACCTCCATTTCCGTTAATGCTTTCTGAAATAATTCCTTAAACAAGCGCACAGATGCCTCGCCGCCGCTTGAGAGAATTTCCACGTTGGTTTGGGAAGTCTTTTCTTCCCGAAGCAAACCTTCTTTTTTTAATATTCGTGCCAGCTGTTTTACCGTACCCAGATTGCCGTCTACAAACTTCACATCGGCGGGCAAAATACCGGCCAGGGCGCGGCGTAAAAACAGGTAATGTGTACATCCCAAAACCACAGCAGACACTCCGGTTAAATCTGCTCCGGCAAATAATTGAGCCAGGGCGCGCTCCACTGCAGGCCCTTCCGTCTCTCCCCGCTCCACCATCTCCACCAGGCCGGGGCAGGGCAGGACAATAACATTGCTTTCATCGGCACCGCAGCGGTCACATAAGGCCTTAAACTTTTCCTCTTTCAAGGTAAGCGGTGTGGCCATCACCAATACTTTACCGCCGCCGGCCAAAGCAGGTTTCACCGCCGGCTCCATACCAATCACCGGAATGGGGAGCATTTCACGCAGCACATGAACCGCCGCACTGGTGGCGGTATTGCAGGCTACAACCAGTGCTTTGCACCCTTGCCTACACAGCATCTCTGCGGCCTGCACACTTAAGTTGCGCACATCCTCCACCGGCCGGGAACCGTAGGGGGCGTGGGCCGTATCACCAAAATACAGAAATGACTCATTGGGCAGACACTTTACCGCCGACGCCAATACCGTCAGCCCGCCTGCCCCCGAATCAAAAAAGCCAATAGGTTTATCCGCTAAAACATCTTTGTTCATAGGCACCTACAGTACTTCGTATTTACTGACACAGGTTACATTACTTTAGCCATAATCGCTTTTTGCACATGTAAGCGATTCTCAGCCTGGTCAAAAACAGCGGACTGCTCACCCTCCATGACGCTCTCGGTAATTTCTTCACCGCGGTGCGCCGGTAAACAGTGCAGAACCATGGCCTCATCATTGGCAACCTTCAGCAGCTCATCATTGACCTGGTATGGCTTAAAGATCCTGATTCTGGAAATATGTTCATCTTCCTGACCCATGCTGGCCCAAACATCGGTATAAACAACATCGGCATTTTTCACCGCTTCCTGCGGGTTATCGGTTAAGGTCACCGTGGTGCCGCCGATTTTAGCGTTAGTCTGGGCTGCGGCCACAATATCTTTAGGGCATTCATATCCCTTAGGCGAGGCCACCGCCACATTCATCCCAAATTTACTGCAGGCCAAAAGCAGCGAGTTGGCTACATTGTTACCGTCACCCACATAGGCCAGCTTCAGTTTTTTCAGGGATCCTTTGCGCTCCATTACCGTCATCAGATCTGCCATGGCCTGGCAGGGATGCAGCAGGTCGGTGAGGCCGTTTATTACCGGGATATCGGCAAAACTGGCTAACTGCTCCACCTCGCCATGGTCAAAAGTACGAATCATTATACCGTCCAGATAACGGGAAAGAACTCTGGCTGTATCTTTAATAGGTTCGCCACGACCGATTTGCAGATCATTGGCACTTAAAAACAGAGCAGTTCCGCCCAACTGATACATGCCTACTTCAAAAGATACCCGGGTCCGGGTGGAAGCTTTCTGAAAAATCATCCCCAGTGTTTTACCACGCAACAGGTGATGTTCCTTCCCTTCCTTATGCTGGGCCTTTAATTGAATGGCAAAATCCAGAATCTCAGCAAGCTCTTCTCTGAAAAAATCATTGACCGCCAGAAAGTCGCGTCCGCGCAGATCACTCATATTATTCAACCCCTTATTGTTATTAACATTTCATGCCATACTCCTGGAAAAAAACACCGCATAATACTCCTGATGAAGTATTATTCTTCCCATATGTTGGAGTATTCACCGCCAAAGCCATTTTTCCTTCCAGAATTACATGTCTTTGCCGGGTAAGCCTGGAACTATTAATTAGTCCAACCTGGCAAGCACTCTCTGCAGCACGTTTACCGCCGCATCGATATGCTCTTCCTCTACAATAAGCGGTGGCAGAAAACGCAGGGTTTTTCCCCCGATACAGTTAAGTAAAAGACCTTCCTTTTGGCAGTCACTGGCCACTTTAGCGCCGTCACCGGAAATCTCCAGGCCGATAAACAGCCCCAGGCCACGAAGTTCCACTTTATTTGCATACGTTAATTCCTGTAGACGGTCCATGAAATATTGGCCCACCTTCTGCACATGCTCCAGGAATCCGTCTTCACCCAGCACCTGCAATACTGCACCGGCGGCGGCGCATACCACCGGATTGCCGCCAAAGGTGGAAGCATGATCGCCGGGCACCAGTGTATCCGCCGCCGCGCCCCTGGCCGCCATTACTCCAATGGGTAGTCCTCCGCCCAAACCTTTGGCCAGGGTGTACACATCCGGCTCCACGCCGTAATTTTCATAAGCCAAAAGCTTGCCGGTGCGGCCGATACCGCTTTGTACTTCATCAAAAATAAGTAATAGCCCATGCTCATCGCAAAGCTTGCGCAATCCCTGTAAAAACTCGGGCTGGGCAGGGTAGACGCCGCCTTCGCCCTGGATCGGCTCCACCAGAATAGCACAGGTATTTTCATTTACCAAAGCGGCAAATGAATCAAGATTGTTATATTCAGCATAATGGAATCCTGCCACCATGGGTTCAAAGCCCTGATGATACTTGGGCTGAGCTGTGGCGGTAATGGCCGCCAGTGTCCGTCCGTGAAAAGACCGCTGGGCGGTGATGATTTCATGGGCACCACAGCCCCGGGTAGCTTTGCCGAACTTGCGGGCCAGCTTGATGGCCGCTTCATTGGCTTCCGCCCCACTGTTACAGAAAAATACTTTGTCGGCGCACGACTGGGCAACCAACTGCTCCGCTAAACGAATCTGTGGTTCTGTGTAATACAAATTAGAAGTGTGCATCAGTTTTTCAGTCTGCCGCTTTACCGCCTCCACCACCGTGGGGTGGCAGTGGCCCAGGTTGTTTACAGCCAGGCCGCTGACAAAGTCCAGAAAGCGGTTTCCCGCCTCGTCCCAGACATAAACTCCTTCGCCCCGCTTGATAAACAGCGTTGCATCGGGCTGACGGTTATAGGTGTTAATAATATACTTTTGTTCTTTGTTTTTTAAATCCATAGGTTCCTCCTAACCGGTTACCATGGTACCGATACCGTGATCTGTAAATATCTCCAGCAATAAGGAATGGGGAATCCGTCCATCCACAATGTGAGTGCGCTGCACTCCATGCTCCAGGGCAGTGAGGCAGGACTCAACCTTGGGAATCATGCCCTTGTTGATCTTTCCTTCCTCAATCATCTCCAGCGCTTTGGCCCGAGGCAGCGAAGAAATGAGAGATTTGGGGTCGTCAGGGTCGGCAAAAATCCCTTCTACATCAGTTAAGAGCATCAGTTTCTCCGCCGCCAGTGCCGCCGCCAGCTCTCCGGCAACATGATCGGCATTAATATTTAAGCTTTCCCCTTCCAGGCCCACACCCACCGAAGCAATTATGGGGATGTAGCCCTGCCTGCTCAGGGTATGAATCACGTCGGGGTTCACTTTGGTGATATCTCCCACATACCCTAAATCCACCAGCTGGCCGCTGCCGTTTAACTGCTCGGGGGGCCGGCGACTGGCCACCAGCAGGTTGGAATCCTTGCCGGAAAGGCCCACTCCTTTGCCGCCATACTGGTTAATATAACTGACAATTTCCTTGTTTACTTTACCAACCAGCACCATTTCCACCAGTTCCATGGTTTCTGCGTCGGTGACCCGCAGGCCGTTGGCAAAAACAGCTTCTTTGCCCAAACGGTCCATCAGGTGCGTTACTTCCGAACCGCCGCCATGGACCACAATGGGGTTAAGACCGATATATTTCAAAAGAATAATGTCCATCATCACCGATTTTTTAAGTTCCTGCGACACCATGGCCTGCCCGCCGTACTTTATTACAAAGGTTTTATCGGCGAAGGTCCGCAGGTAGGGCAATGCCTCAATAAGCACCTCCGCCTTGCCGATAAGTTTATCCATTTCAAACTTGGTCAAATTACTCTCCTCCTCATTCTCACTCACCCGTTAATTACCTTATTTTTGGTCGCGCTTCTAAGAGCGATAGCTGGCATTAATTGTAACATACTCATAACTTAAATCAGATCCCCAGGCGGTGACTGTTTCCTCCCCCATGCCCAGGTCCACTCTGATGGTAATGTCTTTATGCTTTAAGATCTCTTTGGCATGGTCCTCATCAAAGTGCAGGCCCTGGCCGTCTTTTGTGACCTGCAGGTCGCCAAGCCAGATATTAACCCGCTCCGGGTAGAACTCAACATCGGTCTGGCCCATGGCGGATACAATCCGTCCCCAGTTGGCATCTTCACCAAAAAAGGCGGTCTTTACCAGATTGGAATCCAGGATTCCCATGGCCAGCGTTTTCCCGTCCAAAAAGGAAGCGGCATGCTCAATCCGGACTTCCAGAAACTTGGTGGCGCCTTCCCCGTCGCGGACAATTTTTTGCGACAGTTCGGTATTTACCCGCTGCAGCACTTCCACAAAACGCTGGTAATCCTGGTTTTCTGAGGTGATTTCCGCATTCCCGGCCAAGCCGTTGGCCAGCATCACCGCCATATCGTTGGTGCTGGTGTCGCCGTCTACCGTAATCAGGTTGTAGGACCGGTCCACCGTATATTTCAGTGCCTTCTGCAAAAGTTCGGTTGAAATGGCACAATCGGTGGTGATAAAGGCCAGCATGGTGGCCATGTTGGGATGAATCATTCCCGAACCCTTGGCGATGCCGCCCACTGTCACTGTTTCGCCACCAATTTGCACCTCATAGGCAACCTCTTTGGAGATCAAATCGGTGGTCATAATAGCCTCCGCAGCATCAGGCCCACCCTGGGGTGAAAGGCTTTTGGTTACCTGACGGATACCTGCATCCACAATCTCCATGGGCAGGTACTGCCCGATAACGCCGGTGGAGGAAACAACCACTTCGCCGGGATCAATGGAGAGCATCTCCGCTGTAAGAGCCGCCATCCGGCGGGCATCCTGCAGACCTTGCTCACCGGAGCAGGCATTGGCGTTGCCGCTGTTACAGATTACAGCCCTGGCCTTACCGTTTTGCAGATTCTCACGGCTGACAATCACCGGTGCGGCCTGAAAACGGTTTTTTGTAAACGTCCCCGCAGCTTTGGCGGGAACTTCAGAATATATTAAAGCTAAATCCTTTTTATTTTTCTTAATGCCACAGTGGATTCCCGCTGCGGAAAATCCTCTGGCTGCAGTTACATTGCCTTCTACTTTATTAAATACCATTAAACAGGCCCTCCTTATTTCAAACCGGTCTCTTCCGGCCATCCCATCATCAGGTTCATATTTTGTACAGCCTGGCTTGCTGCACCTTTCATCAGGTTATCTATAGCGGACAGAACAATCAGGCGCCCGGTGCGCTCTTCCAAACGCAGGGAAATGTCGCAGAAGTTACTGCCGCTGACAAACTTGGTTTCCGGCAAGGCAGGAGCTTTTAGCAAACGGATAAACGGCTCATCACCATAATGCTTCTCAAACAGGCTCCAGATTTCAGTTTCACTTAGCTTACCACTTGTTCGCAGATATATGGTGGAAAGAATGCCGCGAATCATGGGTACCAGATGCGGCGTAAAGGTTACCAGCACCTGCTCTTTTGCCACCGCCGCCAACTCCTGCTCAATCTCGGGAGTATGCTGATGTCCCGCCACTTTGTAAGCCTTAAAATTCTCTGTGCATTCAGGAAAATGAAAAGGCAGCTTGGGTGAGCGGCCGGCTCCCGATACGCCGGACTTGGCATCCACGATAATATCCTGCGGATCCACTACCCCTTCAGCCAAAAGAGGTTTTAGAGCAAGGAGCACGCTGGTGGGATAACAGCCGGGATTAGCCACCAAATCAGCTTTTTTAATCTGCTGGCGGTTTACTTCCGGCAAACCGTAGACGCTGTTGGCCAAAAGCTGGGGCTGGTTGTGCTCATAACCGTACCAGTCAGCATACAAACCGCCGTCCTTCAGCCGGAAATCACCGCTTAAGTCCACAACTTTTTTACCTGTGGACACCAACTGCGGAACCGTATCCACCGAAAGCCCGTGGGGCAGAGCGCTAAAAATAAAATCACACTCAGCCACTTTATCCATATCCGGCTTTTCCAGGGTCACATCCACAACAGACCTAAACTGAGGATAAACGTCGCTAAGCCGTTGGCCGGCAAAACTCTCCGAAGTAAGATAAGTTGGTTGCACATGGGGATGACGGGCCAAAATACCTGCCAGCTCCCGTCCGGTATACCCGGTTGCACCAATAATCGCCACTTTTAACATATCCAAACACCTTCCTTACCACACAAAGATTAAAAAAAGATACAAAAAAACCTCTTCATCCCAAAGGACGAGAGGCATCTCGCGGTACCACCTTTATTGGCCATAAGCCCACTTAACCCGTCTATAACTTCATAAACGGTTTGCGATAACGGGCAGACCCGGCGTGGCCTACTGGGCAAATGCCGTTGGGCACGCAGCTCAGGGGTGCGCTTCAGAATACCTTTCGTACCGGGCTCACACCAACCCCGGCTCGCTTTACTTCCGGTAAACCTACTCTCCCCGTCACAGCCTTACTGTATCTGTAGCTAATCTAAATCTATAGCTTAAAGATTAACATTGGGCCCAGAAAAAGTCAAGGCTCAAAATACAAAAACAGGCCGGAAATTTCCGGCCTGTTTCTTAATTTACACGTTTTTCTTTGCCCTGCCACTCTCTCTCACGCAAGACATATTTTTTGATTTTCCCTGTGGATGTTTTGGGCAGATCGCCAAATTCCACTGACTTCGGGCACTTATAACGGGCAATATTATCGCGGCAGTATTGAATTATTTCTTCTTCTGTGGGGTCTGTTCCCGGCTTGGGCACCACAAATGCTTTGGGCACCTCGCCCCATTTCTCATCGGGGATGGCGACAACGGCCACTTCCTGCACATGGGGGTGCCGGAAAAGCAAATGTTCCAGTTCCACCGTGGAGATGTTTTCACCGCCGGAAATAATGATATCCTTCTTGCGGTCTTTAATTTCTATATAACCATCGGGATTCATCACCGCTAAATCACCGCTGTGGAACCAGCCACCTGCAAATGCTTCTTCGGTGGCATCCGCATCATTAAAGTAGCCCTTCATCACATTGTTGCCCCGCATCACCACTTCGCCCATGGTCTGCCCGTCCGCCGGCACATCATTCATACTGCTGTCCACCACCCGCATCTCCAGGGCGGTAATATAGGGAACTCCCTGCCGGGACTTGATTCTGGCCCGATCATTAATGGCTAAGGTATCCCATTCGGGCTGCCAGGCGCAGATGCTGTGGGGCCCATAAGTCTCGGTGAGGCCGTAAACATGAATAATTTCCGCCCCTATATCCTCCACATTGCGAATAACG
The DNA here is from genome assembly GCF_000174415.1 of Dethiobacter alkaliphilus AHT 1. NCBI lineage: Bacteria > Bacillati > Bacillota > Dethiobacteria > Dethiobacterales > Dethiobacteraceae > Dethiobacter > Dethiobacter alkaliphilus. Next base: position 116,056 of record NZ_ACJM01000008.1, on the reverse strand, counting down.
GTGGGAGACGGCGGAGCACCGGCGGTAACAATATGCAGTTTGCGTTTAAGTCTTAACTCCTTAGCCGCGGGATCATTGGCCATGGTAATCAGCACGGTGGGTGCCGCACAGAAATGGGAAACGCCTTCTTCTTCAATAAGAGTATAAATTTCTTTGACAACCACGGAGCGCAGACAGATATGCATCCCGCCTACCGCAGTCACACCCCAGGTAAAGCACCAGCCGTTACAGTGGAACATGGGCAGCGTCCACAGATAGTTGGTATAAACATTCATCTGTGATTCCAACGCTTCTCCCAACGCGTTCAGGTATGCGCCCCGGTGGGAATACATAACCCCTTTGGGTAAGCCGGTGGTGCCGCTGGTATAGTTGATGGAAATGGTTTGGTTTTCGTCCTCTAAAGAAACGGGAATGTCCTCGGGGCTGCCCGTGGCCAGAAAGTTTTCATACAGCGGACCGGGCAGCTCCTCTCCGTCACTGCAATCCCGGATATTGACAATTGTTTTGACACTTTCCAGCTCATCCACAATGGGCTCAATGACGTGGGAAAAGGCCGTATCCACAAAAAGTATTTTTGCGCCGGAATGATTAAGAATATAGGCCACTTCCCGGGAAGAAAGACGAATATTAATGGCCACCAGGACTGCTCCCGCCAAAGGAACACCGTAATGCGCATCCAACAGCGGCGGAATATTGGGTGCCAAAAAAGCCACCCGATCCCCTTCGTTGATACCCGCACCCTTAAGTGCGCTGGCCAGTCTGTTGGCCCGCTGGTTAAATTCTTTGTATGTTATACGCTGCTCACCGTGCAGTACTGCAGTCTTCTCGGGATAAACAAACGAACTGCGGCGCAAAAAATTCAGCGGAGTCATTGGAGTATAAGACACATTAACCATCAGCCTTCTCCTCCTTCTATATTTCTTTATACTGCCGGGAAACTATAGCGCTTCACAGATAGCGATGCTGCTAAGGAAACCGGTATCGAAAAGCACGCGCCTAAGGGAACCGAATAAGCGTGCCTTTCTTATATAACATATTTATTCGGTTCGAAAAAAAAATATCCTGCCCACCTGATGCAATATTTAGAATTTTTCCACAAATTGCGCCGGAGCAGGACGGAAATATCCGCATCCTGCTCACATAGGTATGTTTTGCTGTTGAGATGGAGACGATTGTTCCTGCTTTTGCCGCCTGCTACGCACAAGAAGAACGACAATCCTGTAACACACAAAGGCCATGGCCAAAACAAGAATCATAGCAAACACCAGGATTGACTGGGCCAGCCAGACCGGCAGCATCTCCGCATCCACCGCAGGCAGTGCCACAGGTTCCGCCTCACCGTTAATCACTTCCTGCCCTTCTTCTTCCGGCATATAACTGTCTGTGCGGGCACCGCCGGGAGGATTCATTTGAATCGGGTCCGGCAATGGCGAGCCGGGCCCTGCCGCTGATTTGGCCTGACTGCCCACGGCCATATCCGCACCTGCAGTATCAAGCTGCCTGATAACCGCCTCAAGTGCTGAATCCTCGCTCAAGTCCAGCCGGTTATTTGTAACGTTTATATATGCACCAGACAATCCGCCGCTTCGTAAGTTGCTCACAAGCGGGGATAAATCACTGATATTGTTATCAGAGAGATTGAGTACCTGTAAACGGGTCAACCCGGCCACAGGAGAAAGGTCACTGATCTCGTTATAATAGGCCACAAGCTGCTCCAGGCCGCCCAGATTGCGCAGCGGGGAAAGATTTTGGATACGGTTTTCCCCCACATTCAGCCGGGTTAAATTGGTCAGGCCGGATAAGGCAGAGATATCAGAAAGATTATTGCCCTCCAGGCTCAGGTAGGTAAGATTGCTAAGATTCCGCAAAGAAGTAAGGTCGGTAATCCGGTTTTGCTTTAAACTGAGGCTTTCCAGCCGGGTCAGTCCTGCCAACGGAGAAAGGTTTGCGATATTATTTCCTGCCAGATCCAACCGGGTTAAATTAACGGCATGCTCCAGGCCGCGCAGGTCCCGGATATCCTTCTTTTGCGCCACCAGCGTAGATAACCTGGCCAAATCACCGGTGGTCAGGGGGCTGCCCCACTCCCGCAGGGCTTCGCGCACCGCTTCCTCCAGAGCCGCATCGGGAAACTCAACAACAGTCTCCGCCGCAGCCGTTGACGCAATTGCCAAAAGCAACACTAACAACACTCCCACCATCAGCCGCTTGTAAACCACAGCCACACCCCCCTCCGTAAAGTATATCAAACATTGCACCAAATTTCACCACTTTTGTTAAATAACGAACTTGCGAGGCTACGGGGCCCCTCTACAAGTACAGGCAACTTATCGAATTGCAAAATTTTGCATGGTTTGTGCGAAAAAAGGTCCGTCCCCGATTTGCAGCCACATTGAAAGAAGAGCATCCCACATGGGATGCTCTTCGGTGATTTTACAGAGGGATGTTACCGTGTTTTTTGCGGGGACGGTCTTCCTGCTTGTTGGCCAGCATTTCCAGGCTCTTGAGCAGGTGTTTGCGGGTTTCACGGGGATCGATTACATCATCCACCCAACCGCGGGCGGCGGCGATGTACGGGTTGGAATACTTGTCACGGTATTCCTGTACACGGCCGGCACGCTCAGCTGCCGGGTCGTCTGCGTTTTCAATTTCTCTGCGGTAAACAATGTTGGCCGCACCTTCCGGACCCATAACGGCAATTTCAGCTGTGGGCCAGGCCAATGCCAGGTCGGCACGCAGGCAGCGGGCACTCATGGCAATGTAGGAACCACCGTATGCTTTACGCAGGATAACGGAAATTTTCGGCACGGTGGCCTCCGAGTAAGCATAGAGAAGCTTTGCACCGTGGCGGATGATACCGCCGTATTCCTGAGTAACGCCGGGCAGGTATCCGGGAACATCCACAAATGTTACCAGGGGAATGTTGAAGCAGTCGCAGAAGCGGACGAAACGGGCAATTTTGTCCGAAGAATCGATATCCAGCACACCGGCCATCACTTTGGCCTGGTTACCGATGATACCTACGGATTTGCCACCCAGGCGGGCAAAGCCCACCACAGCATTTTGCGCAAAGGTTTCATGCACTTCCAGGAATTTGCTGCCGTCCACCACGCGCTTGATAATTTCCCGCACGTCATAGGGCTTGTTGGGATTGTCAGGCACCAGGGTTACCAACTCGGAAGCATCCAGGGTGGGTTCTTCCGAAGCAACGGCGGGAGTATCCTCCAGGTTATTGGAGGGTAAGTACGACAGTAGCTCACGCAGCTTATCGATACACTCCGTTTCATCTGCTGCTTTAAAATGGGCTACACCGCTGGTGGTGTTATGGGTATTGGCGCCGCCCAGATCTTCTGAGGAAACCTCTTCGCCGGTTACCGCTTTAATAACCTGCGGTCCGGTGATAAACATCTGGCTAGTGTTTTCCACCATGAAGATGAAATCGGTAATGGCCGGAGAATACACCGCTCCACCGGCGCAGGGCCCCATAATAACAGAAATCTGGGGGATTACACCGCTGGCAATGGTGTTGCGGTAAAAGATTTCACCGTAACCGTTTAATGCTTTAACACCTTCCTGAATCCGGGCTCCGCCGGAATCGTTTAAGCCGATGCAAGGAGCGCCGGTTTTCATAGCCAGGTCCATCACTTTGCAAATCTTGGCCGCATGCATTTCACCCAAAGAACCACCGGCAACGGTGAAGTCCTGGGCGTAGACGTAAACCGGACGTCCGTTTACAGTACCATATCCGGCAACCACGCCTTCGCCGGGGTTGCTTTTGCCCACATCATCGGCGTTGTCCAACCCGGTCTGCACAAAAACATCGGTCTCCACAAAGCTGTCTGCATCCAAAAACGCATGGAGGCGTTCTCTGGCCGTCTGCTTCCCCTTTTGATGCTGGGCGTCAATACGTTTTTCGCCGCCGCCCATTTCTACTAATTTTCTGCGTTCCTGAAGAAGATTCAGTTTATCTTCCATCTTAACACCTCCTAATCTTCGCGTTCACACAATTCAATCAATGTGCCATGTGTTTCTTTGGGATGGAGAAAGGCAATCTTGGCACCGCCGGCACCTATGCGGGGCTTTTCATCGATGAGACGCACGCCGGCTTCCTTTAGGGCCGCCAGTGATGCTTCGATATTTTCCACCCTAAAAGCAATATGCTGAATCCCTTCACCTTTGGCGGCAATATATTTGGCCACCGGGCCATCCGGGTCGGTGGATTCCAACAATTCCACTTCACTGTCTCCGGTGGGCAGAAAAGCCACTTTGACCTTCTGTTCTTCCACCACTTCAGTTTCAGTAATTTTAAGGCCCAACAGATTTTCATAGAGCTTCTTGGATTCTTCAATGCTCTTTACCGCAATGCCGATATGATCAATTTTTTTGATCATCATTTCTCCTCCCCTGCAAAAGATTATACTCTTTCCTTGATATACTTGACAATATCTTCTGTGGAGGTGCCCGGCGTAAATATTTCCGAAATTCCCGCCTCTTTCAGGTAAGGAATGTCATCAGTGGGAATTACGCCGCCTCCAATTACCATTACATCCGCTGCATCCTGTTCACGTAAAAGCTGCACCACAGGAGGGAACAGCTGCATGTGGGCTCCGCTTAAGCTGCTTAAACCCACAACCTGTACGTCTTCCTGGATGGCTGTTTCCACGATTTGCTCCGGTGTCTGCCGCAATCCGGTATAGATTACCTCCATGCCTGCATCACGCAGCGCCTGTGAGATCACTTTGGCGCCGCGGTCATGACCGTCGAGGCCGGCTTTGGCAATAAGAACCCTGATTCGTTGCTCGCTCATATTATTCTTTCGCCTCCTTGAGGTTTTACAGCATCACTTGTTGCTGGTACTCACCAAATACCTCGCGCAAAATCCCACAGATTTCACCCAAAGTTGCATATACCTTCACCGCTTCAATGATGGCAGGCATAATGTTATCACTGGACTGAGCCACACTGCGCAGGTTACGCAGCGCTTCAGCCACCTGCCGCTGGTCACGGTTCTCCTGCAGTTTTTTCAGCTTGTCAACCTGGCTGTCCGCCACGGCGGGATTAACCTTCAGCAGATCTTTGGGAGCTTCCGCCTCGGTGATAAATTTGTTAACACCGATTACTACCCGCTCACCGGTCTCAATTTGCCGCTGATAGGTGTAGGCGCTCTGCTGAATTTCCTTCTGCATAAAGCCCTTTTCAATGGCGTCAACCGCACCGCCCATGCCGTCAATCTTTTCGATATATGCGGCGGCATCCTGCTCAATCTGGTCGGTCAATGCTTCGATGTAGTATGAACCGCCCAACGGATCTACTGTATCGGTTACACCGGGTTTCATAGCCGATGACCTGCTGGGTGCGCAGGGCAATCAGCACTGAATGCTGGCTGGGCAGGGCCAATGCCTCGTCACGGGAGTTGGTGTGCAGAGACTGAGTGCCTCCCAATACTGCTGACATGGCCTGGTATGCCACCCGCATAATATTGGTGTCAGGCTGCTGAGCTGTCAGAGAACAACCGGCTGTCTGGGTGTGGAAGCGCAGCATCAGGGACTTGGGATTCTTGGCCCCGAAGCGCTCTTTCATGATCTTGGCCCACAGGCGACGTGCTGCTCTGAACTTTGCCACTTCTTCAAAGAAGTTCAGGTGTGCATTAAAGAAGAAGGACAGGCGCGGAGCAAAATCATCCACATCCAGGCCCGCTTTAATGGCCGCATCCACATAAGCAATGCCGTCTGCCAGTGTGAAGGCGATTTCCTGTACCGCAGTGGAGCCTGCTTCACGGATATGATACCCGGAAATGGAGATGGTGTTCCAGTTAGGCACATTTTTCGCGCAATAGGCAAAAATGTCGGTGATTAAGCGCATGGAGGGGTGGGGCGGGAAAATATAGGTGCCCCGAGCCACATATTCTTTGAGAATATCGTTTTGGATGGTTCCGGTCAACTGTTCCGGGGATGCTCCCTGCTTTTCGCCCAGGGCGATGTACATGGCAAGAATTACTGCAGCCGGAGAGTTAATGGTCATGGAAGTACTTACTTTGTCCAGCGGAATGCCGTCAAAAAGGATTTCCATATCCTGCAGCGAGTCAATGGCCACACCCACTTTACCCACTTCACCGCGGGCCAGGGGATGGTCGGAGTCATAACCAATCTGTGTAGGCAGGTCAAAGGCCACAGATAGGCCGGTCTGCCCCTGATTTAACAGGTACTTAAACCGCTCATTGGTCTCTTCGGCGCTGCCGAAACCGGCATATTGGCGCATGGTCCAGAGACGGCCGCGATACATGGTGGGCTGAACGCCCCGGGTGTATGGATATTCGCCGGGAAAACCCAGATCCTCTTCATAAGAGAGTTCACCGATTTCCGCCGGAGAATATAGACGCTCCACCGGCACATTGGAGTCGGTTTTGAAGTCCTTACGCTCAGGAAACCTTTCCAGCTTGGCCAGGACCTTTTTCTCCCAGTCTTCTTTTTTAATGCGAAGTTTCTTTACATTCTCTTGTTCAAACAAGCGCGTTTCCTCCTCACTTATCTTTTTAAAGCTTCGGCAAGCAGATCGGGAACCTGGAAAGGCAGCTCCGCCACAGGCACTCCCGCTGCGTTTAAGGCTTTGACTTTGCCCTCAAAGGTACCTTTACCCCGTTCAATGATGGCGCCGGCATGACCCATCCGTTTTCCGGGAGGTGCACTCTTACCGGCAAGGTAAGCTACAACAGGCTTGGTGATATTGGCTTTAATAAATTCCGCCGCTTCTTCCTCTGCGCTGCCGCCGATTTCACCAACCATGATAATGGCCTTGGTTTCCGGATCTTTTTCCATTTCCTGCAGCACATCAATAAAGTTCAGGCCCACCACACGGTCGCCGCCCAGGCCCACCACAGTGGATGTGCCATAGCCTGCCGCAGTCAGGTTACCCACGATTTCGTAACACAGTGTTCCACTACGGGAAACTACACCGATGTCACCGGGCACAAAAAACTGGTTGGGCATAATGCCGATTTTACACTTACCGGAAGATACAACACCGAATGTATTGGGTCCGGCCACAACGGTGCCGCGACTCTTGGCAAAGGCCATAATTTCCATGGCATCCTGGACCGGAATGTGCTCAGGCAGCATTACCAATACTTTCACGCCGGCATCGATGGCTTCAAACGCCGCATCCTTGGCAAAAGGTGCGGGAATAAAAAGGATGGAGGCATCGATGCGATGCTTTTCCACCGCGGCAGCAACGGTATCATATACCGGAATGCCGTCCAATTCCTGACCGCCTTTACCCGGTGAAACACCGGCCACCACTTTGGTCCCGTACTTCACCATCTGACGTGTGTGGAAAGATCCCTGGTTACCGGTCATGCCCTGCACCAGGACTTGTGTGTCGTCATATAAATAAATTGCCATAACTCTTACCCCCTAATTACCTTTGGCGATTTCCACAGCTTTGGATGCTGCTTCATGCATAAACTGATAAGCTTCAATGCCAACCTCTTTTAAGATTGCGCGACCTTCATCTTCGTTGGTGCCCACCAGGCGGATTACAACCGGGACAGGAATACCAATGTTCTTCTTCACGTAGGCAAAAGCGTTGGCCACATCATCACAACGGGTAATACCGCCAAAAATGTTAATCAGGATGGCCTTGGGGTTCTTGGAAAGCAATAACTCCAATGCTTTGGAAGTCTGCTCGATCCCGGCTCCGCCGCCGGCATCCAGGAAGTTGGCGGCTGACCCACCATAGTACTGAATTAGATCCAGCGTGGCCATGGTGATACCGGCACCGTTGGCCATTACAGCAATGTTGCCCTCCAACTCAACGTAGGACAGGCCAAGAGCGTGGGCTTTCTTTTCAGCATCGGTCCGCTCTTCCACCACCGGCAGATCCTTATGACGGAACAGGGAATCATCATCAATGGTCACCTTGGCATCGGCGGCAATTACGTTCTCGCCACTGATGACCAGCGGGTTGATTTCAGCCAGTTCGGCATCCAGTTCCACATACAGCTTGTACAACTTCAGCAGGATACCCTGAATCTGCTTGGCAATGCCACCGGTTACACCAAGACGCCGGGTAATGTCGCGGGTCATGTAGGGCTGCATACCAATGGTCACATCCAAAGTCTGGCGAACCATATGTTCTTCCGGCACTTCCTCAATATCCATGCCGCCCTGGGCGGAAGCCAGGATAATGGGTTTTCTGGCGGCACCATCTACGGTGATGGCCAGATAGAACTCTTTGTCAATCTGCAGCTTCTGTTCTACCAGCACCTTGTCTACGGTGAAACCGCACAACTCACTGCCCAACAACTTTGCGGAAAATTCACGGGCTTCGGCCGGGTCATCGGTAAATCCGATTCCTCCCGCCTTACCTCTTTTACCGCTTAGCACCTGGGACTTTACAACTACGGAACCGATCTTTTCTGTTAAGGCAGCAGCTTCTTCCGGAGTGGATGCCACACCGCCCTCGGGGACAGGAATGCCATATTTGGCAAACTGCTCCTTCCCCATGTACTCATAGAGCTTCATACTATTACTCCTCCCTTTCTCTCTGTTTATATTGCAAGCACTGTTACATGCTGGCCTTGTATTTTTTTAACTTATTGTATAGCGTAGCCAGGGAAATATTTAAAGCCTGCGCTGCCTTCTTCTTTCCTTCCAGTGATTCGCCGTACCGGGCCAATGCGGCTTTGAGCATCATCTGCTCCATTTTATCCAGAGGAACAATTTCTGTACACTGAGTAGTTTCTGCATTTGTAAACTGCCCAATGTACGGTGAAAAATGCTGACGCCCGATAACTTCCGTCTCCACCGAAACCATGGCCCGCTCAATTACATTCTCCAATTCCCGGATGTTTCCGGGCCAGTCATAACCGGACAACAACTGTAGAGCATCGGGGGCTACACCGCGCACCTTTTTGCCCAGCTTGCGGTTAAGTTTGCCGATGAAGTGTTCCACCAATACGGGAATATCCTCGCGGCGCTGCCGAAGAGGCGGTAAATTCAACTCGATTACATTCAACAGAAAATACAGTTCTTCGCGGAAACGCCCTTTGCGCACCAGCGATTTCAAATCAATGTTTGTGGCGGTAATTACCCGCACATCGGAGCGGATTGTTTCGCTGCCGCCCACCCGTTCAAACTCTTGGTCCTGCAGAAGGCGCATCAGTTTCCCCTGCAGATACGGGTTCATCTCGCCGATTTCATCCAAAAACAGCGTGCCGCCGTTGGCCAACTCCACCTTACCCAGTTTGGTTTTTACCGCCCCGGTAAATGCGCCCTTTTCATGGCCAAACAACTCACTTTCCAAAAGTTCTTCCGGTACCGAGGCGCAGCCGATTTTGATAAACGGCTTGCCGCGCCGCTGACTGGCCTGATGAATAGCATGGGCATACAGCTCCTTACCGGTGCCGCTTTCCCCGGTTAACAGAACCGGCGAATCACTTTTGGCCGCTTTCTTGGCCATGTCGATGGTGGCGGCAAATACCTTGCTGGATCCGGTGAGGTCGTCAAAGGTGTATTTACTGCCGGTAATCTGATCAATTTTGGCATACAGATTCTCAATGATGGTGGTACTCTTCTGCAGTTCGTCCATCAGCTTGAGAATATCGGTAATGGGCTGAAAAACTACCACTGCGCCTTCCACTTCACCCTCCACCAGAATGGGGGCGGCGTTGGAAATAACTTCAACCCCGGAGCCGCCTACTTTGGAACGGTAGCCCACCACCGGCTTCTGCTTGACCAAAGCCTGGGCCAAAGCACCATGGGGAGAGGCCTCAAAGATATTCTTTCCAACCCGCTGTGCTTCCGGGATACCGGTTACACGTGTAAATGCCGGGTTAGTATACTTGATAAGTCCTGAATTATCTGCCACTTCAATGGCTTCCTGCACAGAATTAAGTATGGCCCACAATTCACTCTTTAGTTTTTTAACCTCAAGCAGCTCTTCTTTGGCTTGCAAAATAGACATGAGGAGATTGCCGGCCAAAGCTTCCATCACCGCAGTACCCTGGTGTTTGAGCTTATGGATTTTTCGCTGCACTTCGCTGCTTCCCGTTGCTTCAATAATCACATCAATTTCAGGTTTGGTTACCAACTCTTCCAGGCTATCGGTAACAAACACCTTATCTTTGCGGGCAAGTATCATTCCGGGAGAAGCCAGGTTAATGTCTGCAACGCCAATGATTTGGATGTTGTCGATTTCCCGTAAAACACGGTAAACCGAACTGCCTTCACCGCCTGCGCCCACCACTGCAACTTTAATTTTTGACAATAAAATCATCCCCTCGGAGTTCTCTTTTAGAATATTCGTAAAAATTAGAAGAATTCCTGCTAGAAGTTAAAGTTTTTCTTTATTGGCTCAAAATACAAACCTATGTTATAATATTTGGAGTATGTCTCGCTTGTAATCTAACAGGTTGGAGGACCCCATGCAGGTATTTGCATTAATTGGCGCCAGCGGCACAGGAAAGTCCCACCGGGCTTCCTATCTGGCCTTTAAACACAATATTCCCCTCATCATCGATGACGGCTTGCTAATTCACGGCAGTCAGGTAATGGCCGGCAAATCTGCCAAACGGGAAGCCACCAAAATCGGCGCTGTTAAACGTGCCATTTTTCATGATGATAAACACGCCTTGGAAGTAAAAGCAGAAATTAAACGAGCAGGGGCAGATAAAATCCTTATCTTAGGCACCTCTGTAAAAATGGCACACCGTATTGCAGAGCGCCTGAACCTGCCTGCTCCCCAAAAAATCATTACCATTGAAGAAATTGCTTCCCCCCGGGCCATAAATAAGGCACGGGAGCTGCGCAGCAAAGAAAACCGGCATGTAATTCCCATTCCCACCTTTGCCATCAAAAAAGATTTTCCCGGATACTTAATAGACCCGCTACGATCTTTTTGGGGCAAGAATCATCGCGAAGATACTAAAAAAGTGGTAATTGAACGCTCCATTGTCCGCCCCATTTACAGCTCCCTGGGACGCTTCTACATCGCCGAGCATGTAATTTCTGAAATGGTTGGTTTTGTGGCGGCAAAGGTGCCCGGCGTCTCCCGAATCCGCAAAATTGAAGTAATCTCTAAACCGGACGGAGCCTCTCTGGAAATTGAGGTTAACATTTACTACCGGCAAAATATTCCTCAGGTCCTGCAGGAAGTGCAGCGCGTAGTTAAAGAAGTCATTGAACACCTGACCGGGTTCAACCTGCACTCAATCCAGGTTACCGCACGCCGCATTGATTTGCCTGCGGACCTGCAAGATGAGCCAACCGCCTAAAAGTTACTGATAACAGGCCTCCTACTAAAGGAGACCTGTTTTTCTATTGCCTAAAGGGCCTGTCCAATGCGCATCAGGGCTTCATCAATATCAGCTGCCGTCACATCACGGTGCGTTACAAACCGCACCCTGCCGGGGCCCATAGGCCCGGCAGCCACACCGGCTTCTAAAATGCGATCCAGAAATTCCTGCACCGATAATTCCTGTATTTCTGCCATCACCATATTAGTCTGCACTTTGGAGAGATCCACAGATAAACCTTCAATCTTTGCAAGGCCTTCAGCCAGCCGCACAGCATTTTCGTGATCGTCTGAGAGCTGTGCTATGTCATCCAGTGCCACCAGCCCTGCAGCAGCCAATACGCCCGCCTGGCGCATGCCGCCGCCCAGCAGTTTACGGTAACGGCGCGCCTGTTCAATAAACTCGTTTTTGCCGGCCAAAATTGAACCCACCGGCGCCCCAAGGCCTTTGGAGAGGCAAAACATCACAGAGTCCGCATAACCACTCAAATCCGTCACATCACATTGCAGCGCGGTAGCAGCATTGAAAATACGCGCACCGTCCAGGTGAACCTTCAGCTTGTATTCCCTGGCCAACCGGTACACCACCGCCATCTGCTCCAACGGCATCACAGAGCCTCCGCCACGGTTTAGCGTATTCTCCAGGCAAATCAGCCTGGTCTGCGGCAAATAACTAAGGGGAGGACGGATATGATCAATCAAGACGCCTAAGCCGTTTTCATTATGTAAGTCCGTCACAGGGTAGAGCTGCACCCCGGACAGAATGCCTGCTGCAGCCATTTCGTAATGAAACACATGGGCATCGGCATCGCAAATCACTTCCTGCCCCCGCTCACAATGAACCATCAGCGCCAACTGGTTTCCCATACTGCCGGTGGGGACAAAAAGAGCTGCCTCCTTACCCATCAACTCTGCTGACTTCTCTTCCAGGCGGTTTACCGTTGGGTCTTCACCATAAACATCATCGCCCACCTCGGCATCCATCATTGCCTGCCGCATAGCCTTAGTGGGTTTGGTTACTGTATCACTGCGCAAATCAATTATCTTCACCTTCATTGCCTCCAATAACTTCATTTATCTGAACACGCTCAGGGTGTGTGTAAACATTAAAACGCCTCCCCCGTGCAAAACCAATTAGCGTAACACCCAGAGTATCCGCCAACTCCACACTAAGCGTGGTAGGAGCCGCTCTTGACAAAAGAACAGGGATGCCCAGTTTAGCCGTTTTAATCAGGATTTCCGAGGAAATACGTCCGCTGGTCACTAAAACTTTATCTTCCAGGGACACGGAATTCTTTAAACATAAACCGATAATTTTATCCACCGCGTTATGGCGGCCGATATCTTCGCAGGTGTAAACCACACCGTCGGGATGACAAAGGGCTGCACTATGTATTCCGCCGGTAGCCTGAAATAAAACAGCATTTTCCTGCAGTTGCCGGACAAGCCCCAGAACCTGCTCATATGTAATGGAAAGCCCAGACTCCACCGGCTTATTTTTCAGGGCATCCAGTACACTAAAAAACACCGTTCCCTTGCCGCAGCCGGATGTAATAGTACGTTTCCCATAAAGCTTCTCCGTCAAACCGCCGTTTTTCGTTTCCACAAAAATAAACCCCCGCTCACCGTCAAAGCGAAGCGAAGTAATATCACCAAAATCTTTAACCAGCCCTTCTGAGCGCAAAAAACCCACCGCCAGCATATCCGCCATCTCCGGCGTATATAAAAGGGTAACAAACTCCTGCCCATTAAGGTAGATGGTCAGCGGCACCTCACGAATCACCACATCATCCATCTGGCGCACACCCTCAACATCAAACCGCCAAATGCGCCTCTCCTCCTGGGGGTCAGGTTTAATGTTATTAATCATTTACAATCCCTCCCGGGGGTCAGGTTTAATATTATTAATCATTTAACATCTCACACCATATAGCTTCAGCGATTTTTTTCGTCTCTGTGTCTTTGTTCATCCAGGCTTTTTGCGTGGTGACCGCCACATACTGCTCTGTCATTGAGAGAAATTCCGCCACTTCTTTGCCGGGAATACTAAAGTAATATCGCGCTAAAAAGATAAGCACGCGCCGGGCCATTACTATGTTCCGAGCCTTAGATGAAAATGTTATAAATCTGGGTTCAATATTGAAGTGCCAAGCAACCCACATTGCTAAATCATCTAAACTGCGCACTACAACTTCCTTATTCTTAGGTATCGCTATGCCACTTTCATCTTTTTCATAATAATCATCAATTTCAGGATCAAAATTCGAATCCGCCGACAACAGAGCCAGATATTCACTCATTGCTTTACTATAATCATTGTCAAAGTGACGTAGCAGTTTGGCTTTGTTGAGAATAAACGGCTTGTTATTAACTATCTCATAGTGGCTTGTCCACCGATACTGCCCCAGCACTTGTTCAAGATTAGCTTTCTTTGCATTTAAGTTAATATACGCAATCAGTTGTTTAAGATAGAACAGGTCTTTAACCAGAAACGCGGTATAACGCCCCTGATACACATGTCCTACAGAATTAGTTTTTTTGTTGTAGTACTGCGTATACCTCTGCTGAACCATCTTCATGAAATAACCCAGCTCATAATTACCGACCTGCGCTAACAAATGAGTATGATTAGGCAAAAGTGCGTACGACAGGACATCGATTTCAAAAGGAGCAAGATGATCCTTATATATCAGTAACTGTTTTTTGTAGTCCTGTTCATCGGAAAAAATTTTATTTTTGTTGTTACCGCGAGTAATTATATGATAGATTGCACCAGGATAGTGAATTCTCCTTCTTCTTGCCATCACCGATCCCATCCTTCGATCATATATTTGGTATTTCGCCATAATTCTGAAATTTCCTATAATATTTTGGGCATTTTCTAAGTTTTCTTTTGGTTTATTGTCAAATGATTAATAAGATTAAACCTGACCCCAAGTTAAAAGCGAGTGCCTGTGGCACTCGCTTTTGGTGTTGTTATTTATGATGCTTTTTCTACGCGAACAGCACAGACTTTTAATTCAGGTGTTTTTGCAACGTGGCAAACCTCAGGATTTGTCAGCAGGTTAGATGCTGTTTCTGAGAAGTGGAAGGTCATGAATACCACTCCAGGCTGAACACGGTCTGTGACATGAACTCTGGACTTTACAGTGCCACGTCGAGAGGTGACCGTTACAGAGTCATCTTCTCCCACTCCAAGGGCACTGGCATCTGCAGGGTTGATTTCCATCAGTTCCTCTTGATGGAACTGGTTTAACCCTTCTGTCTTACGTGTCATAGTACCGGTATGATACTGGTAGAGGCTGCGTCCTGTAGTGAGCAGGAATGGATATTCCTCATCTGCCTGTTCTGACGAAAGCCGATACTCCACCGGGCTAAACTTACCAAGGCCACGGCTGAATTTGCCGGCATGCAGATATTGTGTGCCAGGATGATCAGGAGCAGGGCAGGGCCACTGTACTCCGCCGTTTTCCAGGCGTTCGAAACTAATCCCGGCATAGCTGGGAGTTAACTGGGCAATTTCAGCAAATATCTGCTCGGCAGACTCATAATTCCAGTCAAAGCCGCACTTCTTCGCCAGCATTTGCATGATTTCCCAGTCGGGCTTGCTTTCGCCACGGGGCTTTAAAGCACGACGAACACGCTGGACACGGCGCTCTGTATTTACAAAAGTACCGTCTTTTTCAGCAAAGGTTGCGGCAGGCAACACCACGTCAGCTAACTCTGCAGTCTCTGTCAGGAAGATGTCCTGAACTACCAGGAAATCCATCTTCTCAAGACAATCACAAATGTGGCTGCCGTCGGGATCACTTAAGAGCGGGTTTTCACCCATAATATACATGGCGCGGATACGATCATCTGCTGCCGCATGGAACATTTCCGTCATAGTCATGCCGGGCTTATCAGGCAGGCTGACTCCCCATGCTTTTTCAAACTTAGCACGGACATTTTCATCGGCTACCGGCTGGTAACCGGTAATAACGGTAGGCAGAGCTCCCATATCACAGGCACCCTGCACATTGTTCTGACCACGCAGAGGATTTAATCCGGCATGGGGCTTGCCAAAGTTGCCGGTGGACATAACCAGGTTGGCCAGAGAAAGCACGTTATCTGTACCGCTGGTATGCTGGGTAATTCCCATGGTATAGAGAACTGAAGCGCTGTCAGCTTCTGCATAGATTCTGGCAGCCGCAACAATGTCATCAGCCGGCACACCTGTAATTTCAGAAGCGTATTCAGGAGTATATTTTTCAACTACTGCTTTCATTTCCTCAAAACCTTCGGTGCGGTTAGCGATAAACTCGCTGTCCACCAATTCTTCTTTGAGGATGACATGCAGCATGCCGTTAATGAGGGCAACATCAGTACCCGGCCTGAGGGGCATATAAATATCTGCCACATCAGCAAGACGGATCTCGCGGGGGTCGGCTACAATCAGCCTGGCGCCCTTTCTAACAGCTTTGCGAATTCTGTACCCGATAATCGGGTGGTTTTCGGTGGTGTTGGAACCGATAACGAAAATAGCGTTCGCATCTTCCACTTCACCAATAGTGTTTGTCATTGCGCCACTACCAAGTACGGTGGCCAGACCGGCCACGGTGGGGGCGTGTCAGAGTCGGGCGCAATGATCTAGATTATTTGTCCCCAGTGAGCGGATAAGCTTTGCAAAGGCATAGTTATCCTCTGTGGTGCAGCGGGCAGAGCTAATACCGCCCAATGCTTTTGGTCCAGACTCCTCGATAATTTCCTTAAACTTAGACGAAACCAGATCAAGTGCTTCGTCCCAGGATGCTTCCACAAACTCCCCGTCACGCTTAATAAGGGGTGTGGTCAGGCGGTCTTCATGATTAATAAAGTTATAGCCAAAACGACCCTTAACACAGAGCTGACCGCTGTTAACAGGGTTTTCCTTATCGCCCCGGACAGATACAACCCGGTCACCGCGGACACCCAGGTGAATGCCGCAGCCCACGCCGCAGTATCCACATACAGACTTAACTTCACGGTTAGGACGCTCGTCATCTTTACGCGCCAATGCACCGGTCGGGCAGCGCTCCATACATTCGCCGCAGGATTCGCAGGTTGACTCGGCCATCTGCTTGTTACCCATAGTAACTACAGCGGTATGCTCCCCACGGAAGCCAAAATCAAGAGCTGCCACACCGTTTATCTGCTCACAGGTACGAATACAGATTCCACATAAAATGCAGCGGGTACGGTCGAGATTAAAAAACGGGTTGCTTTCATCAATTGCTACTTCAGGAACAGAACGGCGCAGCATAGCCATCCTGTCAGGGGTAATCCCAACATAGTTAGCTACTTCCTGGAGCTTACAGTTGCTATCTTTTGCACAGGTCTGGCAGTCTTCATTATGCTTTGTCAGCATCAACTCCACAACCATACGCTGCACCTTGCGTGCACCCTCAACATCAGTCTGGACAACCATCCCATCTTTTACAGGAGCACGGCAGGCTGTTACCAGTTTGCCATTGGCTTCAACCATGCAAACCCGGCAGCCACCAAATGTGAATAAATCAGGATGGTGACAGAGGGTGGGGATATAAATGCCTGCTTTTTCTGCGGCTTCAAAAACCGTAGACCCCTCTTCTATACTAACCTCGATATCATCAATAAAGAGTGTAACCATGTTCTACCCTCCCTTAATTTGAGTTCTCAGTGCGACCGGTTGTAATTTGTATCGCAGCAAAGCGATCCGGGCACTCGGTGAAGCAAATACCGCACTTGTCACACTTTTCGGCATCAATGGCATGCGGTGTTTTCTTTGCTCCGGTTATGGCTTCCGACGGACAAGCCTTTAAGCAGCGTCCGCAAGCAGAGCACTTCTCCGCATCAATTGTATAGGTGATAAGCTCTTTACAGGCTTTGGCAGGGCACTCTTTGTTACGGATATGTGCCTCGTATTCTTCTCTGAAATAGCGAATCGTACTTAAGACAGGGTTGGGAGCGCTTTGACCAAGGCCACAGATAGAACCATCAATAATTGCCTCACCCATTTCCACCAGAAGGTCGATATCACCTTCCCGGCCTTTACCCTGACTGATATCATTTAAGATTGTGAGCATCTGCTCTGTACCTGCACGGCAGGGAGTACACTGACCACAGGATTCTTCCAGACTAAATTCCAGGAAATATCTGGCCACGTCAACCATACAGGTGGTATCATCCATAACAACCATTCCGCCGGAGCCCATCATAGAGCCGGCAGCCGTTAAGGAGTCAAAATCTACAGGCAGGTTAAGCATTTCCGGTGGCAGGCAACCGCCTGACGGGCCTCCGGTCTGAACAGCTTTGAAAGCACGCCCACCGGCAACGCCACCACCGATGTCATTAATAATTTTTTCTAATTGAATCCCCATGGGCACTTCAATCAGACCGCTCTTATTAATTTTACCGGTCAAAGCAAACACTGCGGTACCGGGACAGTTTTCAGTTCCGATACTTTTGAACCAGTCTGTACCACGGTGAATGATTTGCGCCACACAGGCAAAGGTTTTTACGTTGTTCAACAAAGTGGGCTTGCCCCAAAGCCCTTCTTCTGAAGTCCTTGGACGGGGAAGCGGCTTGGGCATGCCGCGCCTGCCTTCAATGGAAAGTACCAACGCAGTTGATTCACCGCAAACAAAGGCACCGGCGCCCTGGAAGATATCCAGTTCAAAATCAAATCCGCTGCCGAGAATATTTTTGCCCAGCAGGTTCCGTTCCTTGGCTTGTTCAATAGCAATTTTCAGCTGACGAATAGCTAAAGGATACTCGGCACGAACATAAAGAATACCTTTTGTTGCTCCGATGGCATAGCCGGCGATGGCCATCCCTTCAATAACAGAATGAGGGTCGCCCTCCAATACGGATCTGTCCATAAATGCGCCGGGGTCACCCTCGTCGGCATTACAAATCACATATTTTTGGTCCGCATCCACGCGCAGGCAGGATTCCCACTTGCGGCCTGCAGGGAACCCCCCGCCGCCGCGGCCGCGCAGGCCGGACTCTTTAACTTCATCAATGATTTCCTGTGGCGTCATTTCCAGAGCTTTGGCTAATCCCATATACCCATCCTGAGCCAGGTAATCAGTAATACTGTTGGGATCAATATGACCACAGTTGCGCATTACAACCCGGACCTGAAGGTCATCTTCAGGAGTATCATCAGAAACACAAATTGCCAAATCTTCTCTTGCATTTTCGTGAACAAGATAATCCTCAACCAGTTCTTTTGACAAATCGGGAGTAATATTAGCATAAGTGATCCGCGGGCGTCCCGGCTTAATAATATCTACCAGAACCTCTGAGTGACACATTCCCACACAGCCTACCTGACGGACAATTGCTTCAATATCTAATTCCTTTAGTTTATCGCCGATGGCATGCATCACATCTAAAGCACCGCTGGCACGCCCACAAGTGGCAGCACCAACCATGATAATCGGCTTATCAAAATTCTGTAACTTCTGCCAGTTAGAAATTGCCTCCTGGCGAAGCGGCTCAAGAGTCTTTCGCATAAATATCCAAAACCTCCTTTACACGCTTACTTTCAACGTGCCCGTAAACATCCTCGCCCACCATGACAACAGGAGCAATGGCACAGGCGCCAACACAGTTAACCCTCTCAAGGCTAAATGAGTAATCATCAGTTATGCAACCACAACCGATACCCATTTCCCTCTCAAAAGCTTCCATCAGGCGACCGGCACCTTTTACGTGGCAGGCCGTACCCAGACATACTTTAATAGCATGCTTCCCACGACGGCTAAAGTAAAACTGGCCAAAAAA
Organism: Dethiobacter alkaliphilus AHT 1; assembly: GCF_000174415.1. Classification (NCBI taxonomy): domain Bacteria; kingdom Bacillati; phylum Bacillota; class Dethiobacteria; order Dethiobacterales; family Dethiobacteraceae; genus Dethiobacter; species Dethiobacter alkaliphilus. The sequence goes on along the minus strand of NZ_ACJM01000008.1, from coordinate 96,979 downwards.
TGTTGCCACTCCGTATACCTGACTTTGAGGTATACGCATAAAACGGGCAATGGCACGCATTGCCTGTTCCGGTAGATAGCCATAAATGGCTTGGGTGTCCTGAAGAATCGGAATGAGTTCCTCTCTCTCTCCATTGTACTGTGAAAAAATCTCCTGAAACTTCATGTCTTCTTTTTCCATACCCACAGCTCCTCCCCAGACAGTTTTTTCCGTTTCCAATCAATCCAAAGTTTATAAAATTAAAAAATTTACACTATTCATAAGATTATTCGACTTGTCCTTTCTTTTTCCTTTTTTAAATTTAAAATTTTGCTTTAGGATAAATAACCAAAATATATGTAGAAAAAAAAAGAAATCTCCCCGGGAAAAGCTGTTTCCGGGAAGATCCTGGTTTACTCAAGCGAAAAAATCCTTCCTTAATTCTGGCCCTTCCTGCAGTCGATAACTCGTTTCTCAGTAATTATCAGATCCACAGTTCGATCCCAGGGAGAAACGGGAATCTGCTCCACCATCTGCAATTCATATGTTACGGCAACCAAAGGCACATCAGGGCGAAGATCCTGGAAAAAACGGTCATAGTAGCCGCCCCCATAGCCCAGTCTGTTACCCTGCTCGTCAAAAGCCACGCCGGGAACCACTACAAAATCAATCTCTTTAACATCAACCGGCCTTAATTTATCCGGCTTTGGTTCCGGGATATTCCACAATCCCGGTGTAAGATCATCCTCCACGTCAAAAACTTCCGAAAGAATCATTCGCCGCTCTTTATGAACCGTTTTCGGCACGATAACCCGTTTGCCCTCAGCAAGGGTCTTTGGAATCATATCCAGAGTTACAACCTCTTTGTTAAAATTGGCATAGTACATAATTGTCTTTGCCGCCTGATATTCAGGCAATGAAAAAAGTTTTTCGGCAATACTGTTGCTAAAGGAAATCACATCTTCTTCGGTCAACAGATCGCATTGACATAATACATCTTTACGTAATGTTTTTTTCTCTTCCATGTCACACCCCTATATCCGAATAAGTTCATATTCACGGCTTCCCATCCCCAGCTTTTCAGCGTGGCGCAGCTGCGCTTCATGGTCGGTCTCGGGATAAACGCCCTTAAACTTATCTTCCCCCGGAGCAAAGTTTTGCTCCAGTCGGGTATTCTGTAAGCCGGTCTGACCGTTAATTAAATCAATGGAAGCCTGATCAATGGCCACCGGGTCCGTGGAAGCCACGATTCCCACGTCATTAACAATATATGCATCACTCCACGCATTACAATCACAATCTGGTGTGACATTCATAATAAAATTGATAAATGCCACTTTGCCAAGTTTATCCTTGATGGCTCCCCAGGCATATTCGGCCATACGCTCCTGTACATCCACCGTCTCACTCTTCCACTGGATTTTAATGGCCCGGGTGGGACAAACCACGGTGCACTCACCGCAACCGATACACTTGTCATGATCAATTTCCGCCGTTTCTTCCATAATCAAGATGGCATCGGCGGGACACCATTTCAGACAGGTGCTGCACACCTTACACCCTTCACCCTTAACTTTGGGCTTAAGCGAGGAATGCATCATCTGCTTACCACCGCGGTTACCGCAGCCCATGCCCAAGTTTTTAATGGCACCGCCAAAACCAGTCAAAATATGGCCCTTGGTATGAGAAAGGGCAATCATCCCGTTGGCATTGGCAATATCACTGCCAATCTTAACAGAATCAAAATGGGTCCCATCAATGGGAACCTCCTGATAATTCTTACCGAATAATCCATCGGCAATAATGATGGGCGCCTGCACCGTAGCAAAGGAGAAGCCGTTTTCAATGGCAGTCTGAATGTGGTCCACACTGTTGGCCCTCTCACCCACGTACAAAGTGTTGGTATCGGTGAGAAAGGGCTTGCCGCCCGCCTCTTTGACCCGATCCACCACCTGACGGACCAAAACAGGGTTAATAAAGGCTGTGCCGCCTTTTTCCCCGAAGTGTAATTTCACAGCCGTCAGCTCATCTTCGGCAATCAGCTTGGCAAAGCCGGCAGCCTTAAACAGTTTGTTCACCTTCTGCGGCAGGCTTTCGTGCTTGGCACTGGCGCGCATGTCTGTAAAATAAACTTTACTGGACACAATAAAGCCCCCTTTTTAAACTCGTAAATAAAACAGTTGGCAGCAAAACATTAATAACATTAAACCTGACCCCTAGTAAGCGCGGGCGAAATAGACCAGCTTGTCGGATTCGGTTCCGCAGCGCAGGCATTTGCCCGGGGATGCTTCCAGGTTAAAGGGAATGCAGCGGATGGTGGCTTTGGTTTCTTCTTTTATGGCCTGTTCACATTCGCCATGCCCACACCAGCGGGAAATGACAAAGCCGCGCTTTTCCTCAATTATCTTTTTAAACTCTTCGTAGTCATCAGTACGGTACGTATTTTCCTCACGGAAATTTTTGGCCTTCTCAAACATATTGGCCTGGATTTCTCCCAAAAGAATCGGTACCCGGGCTTTTAAATCACCGATGGCCACCGTTTCCTTTTCACCGTTATCCCGGCGGGCAAGCACAGCCTGTCCCGCTTCCAGATCACGGGGCCCCACTTCAATGCGCAGCGGAACGCCCTTCATTTCCCATTCATTAAACTTCCACCCCGGTGAATATTCTTCCCGGTCGTCCATTTCTATGCGGATTCCCGCCTCTTTAATCTCTTCATAAATGGCCGCCGCTTTAGGCAGCACTTCTTCCCGCACCTTCTTTGGCGCAATGGGAACCAAAATAACCTGCGTGGGCGCCACTTTCGGCGGCAGCACCAGTCCGCGGTCATCACCGTGCACCATGATAATGGCTCCCACCAGGCGGGTGGATACACCCCAGGACGTCTGCCAGACATGTTTTAGTTCGCCGTCACTGTCCAGGTAGGTAATATCAAACACTTTGGCAAAATGGGTGCCCAGATTATGTGATGTGCCGGCCTGCAATGCCTTTCCGTCACTCATCAGCGCTTCAATGGAGTAGGTTTCCCGGGCACCGGCAAACTTTTCGTTTTCCGTTTTCTGCCCCTTCACCACCGGTACCGCCAAATCGTTTTCCACAAAGTCGCGGTACACTTCCAGCATTCTCAGGGTATGCTCTTCTGCTTCTTCTTCGCTGCGATGGGCGGTATGACCTTCCTGCCACAAGAATTCCGAGGTCCGCAAAAACGGCCGGGTCACCTTCTCCCAGCGCACCACGTTGCACCACTGGTTCATCAATACCGGCAAATCCCGATACGATTGAATCCAGCGGCTAAACATTTCACAGATAATGGTCTCGGAGGTGGGCCGCACCAAGAGTCGCTCCGACAGCTTTTCATTGCCGCCATGGGTAACCCAGGCCACCTCCGGAGCAAACCCTTCCACATGGTCTGCTTCCTTTTGCAATAGGCTCTCCGGGATAAACAGCGGAAAATAAGCATTCCTGTGGCCGGTGGCCTTAATACGCTCATCCAACCCCGCCTGCATATTCTCCCAAAGAGTAAAACCATAGGGCCGGATTACCATGCAGCCCTTTACAGGGGAGTAATCCATCATCTGCGCCTTTAAAATAACATCCAAATACCACTGGGAATAGTCCTCAGCTCGGGGAGTAATCTCTTTTACAAACTCTTTATCCTTTTTTCCCATTTATGTAATCCTCCTTTTGCGGAAAAACCTGCCACTGCCTTAATCTTTTAGGATTATACCATACCGCTTGCAACAGGGTCAATTTAAGAAGGGAGCGGCTGGCCGCTCCCTGTTTTTTCACCCTATTCCTGCTTAAACAAATCAGTGGTCAAATAGCGCTCGCCGGTGTCCGGTAGCACCACAACCACACGACGGCCCGGACCCAGCTTGCGTGCCACCTCCAGGGCGGCATGCACTGCAGCACCACAGGAGATACCCATAAGCAATCCTTCTTCCGATGCCAGGCGCCGGGCTGTTTCCATGGCCTGGTCATTGGTAACGGTGAGCACCTCGTCGATAACTCCTCTGTTTAACACCGAGGGGACAAAACCGGCTCCGATGCCCTGGATTTTATGGGGGCCGGGCTGCCCGCCGGAAAGCACGGGAGAATCGGCAGGCTCAACGGCAAATATTTTAATGCCGGGATTGACCTCCTTTAAGACTTCTCCTACACCGGTGACGGTCCCTCCTGTGCCTACTCCCGCCACAAAAGCATCAAGCTGCCCGCCGGTCTGCTCCAAAATTTCACGGGCCGTTGTCTGACGGTGAACCTCCGGGTTGGCGGGATTGGCAAACTGCTGAGGCACGAAGTATTCTGGATGGTCTTTTAATATTTCCTCCACTTTATCCAGCGTTCCTTTCATACCTTTGGCACCAGGCGTGAGGATAAACTCCGCACCGTAGGCACGCAGCAGGGTGCGCCGTTCCATAGACATGGTCTCCGGCATCACCAGAATCAGCCGGTAGCCACGGGCCGCCGCAATCATGGCCAACCCAATGCCGGTATTGCCGCTGGTGGGCTCCAAAATGGTGGCCCCGGGCTTTAGTACACCTTCTTTTTCCGCAGCCAAAACCATACTCATGGCGATACGGTCCTTTACACTTCCACCAGGATTAAAAGATTCAAGCTTACCTACCACTTCCGCCATTTCTGCATCCGCCAGCTTATTGAGACGAACCATGGGCGTGGCGCCAATAAGTTCAACTACATCCTGAGCTATTTTCATCTTTTCCCTCCCACTCCAATAGATTGGCAAACAATTTTTCACGGCAGACATTCAATATGTCGTCAAAACCTGTAAAAGGATAAAAATCGGTTCCCTGTTCCCGACAGTAATCCGCCAACACATCTTTGGCAAAAACCACATCAGCTAAGTTGCTGACACATTTATCCGAGTATCCGTCCCCTATGTAAATTATCTTCTTACCCTTTTTCTTGACGTTTTTGGCAAAATCCAGTTTACAATTACCGCACGCGCCGCATTGCCCGCTGCTATGGGGAAAATCGGCATGCAGGCTGCAGTCCACAACTTTTAGTTTATTGGCCAGGTAGGGGACATCCACTTTAAATTTCTCAAACATTAGGTCGATATAGAAGTCAAAGCCGTCACTGAGAACAGTCACGGCAATGTTTTTGGTGTGGCATAAATCCAGAAATGCGGGGAAATGAGGGTCCACATGAAAATGCTTGTCCACAAAACGGGTCAGCGTCTCTTTGGAAACACGGGTCAGGGCAAAAATCTCCAAGAGCGCCTCCCGGGAGCCCTTTTCTCCCCGCTGAAATGCATCTTCGATTTCATGCCAGCCCTCACCGGCAAAGGTCTGAATTATATTAAACCCTATATCTTCGTTGGTAATGGTACCGTCAAAATCACACAGCACCACCACGTCGCTTTGGTGCCGAAACATTTATTCCTCCCCGTTTTCTTCATCCATGACCCGGTCTGTTACCCGCTGGGAGAGCAAAACACGTACTCCCCAGGAAATGGCCACAAAGACCACTAAGATGACAACATATACCCTTATTGAATCCATACAGGCCCCCCTTACTGTTAATTATTCCTCCGGCACGCCATATGGTGTGGCCTGAAGCAGCTGTGCGGCACGTGCAGCCATCTCTTTGGGCACCTTTACCACCACTTCATACTCGGACAAATCTGCAGGGGAATTTACAGTTTCCCGGTCCAAAACCACAGGAATCTTAGAAGCTTCCAACATGCCTTTAATTATGCCGGCCTCATCTACGGTAGCCGCCTCAAATATAGAAACCCAGTTCTCAATGTCCTGATAAGTCATAAAAGCCGCCTCCTTCCACGAGATATCTTACCCTGATTATAACGTATTTAAGCAGGCGGGACAACAAATCAGGTCAAAATCTGGGAAATGAACAAAGTAGGATACTGCATCAGATCGATGTACAAACAACTCTCCTCCGGTTCCGCCAGCTCAACCACAGGCCTCAGCGGAAGGTCGGGATGAATCTTGACCACCCGGCCCTGTTTGCCGTTATTTAGCAGTACCTTTGTGTCCAGCGGATACAAGGCAATGTTTTTGAGAAACAGCTTAACCAACCGGGCATCGAGCTTGTCAACGGAACAATCTGCCATGAGGACCTCCACACTTTCATGGGGCAGCATGCGACCACGGTAGCATCGATCGGAGGTCAGGGCATCGTAAATATCCACAATGGCAATTATGCGGGCAAATAAACTTATTTCCCCGGCACGGAGCCCGTTTGGATAGCCGCTTCCGTCAAGGCGCTCATGGTGCTGCAGAGCAGCCTGTCTCACCCGTTCGTTTAGTTCCTTAAGTTTTTGCAGCTCATGGTAGCCATACTGTGGATGATTTTTTATCATCTCATACTCTTGTGCCGACAAGTCGCCCGGCTTTTGCAGGATCTTTACCGGGATTTTTGCTTTGCCCATATCGTGCAGCAAGCCTGCCAGACACAGGTCGTTTATTTCTCTGGGAGTTTTATTCAGGCAACGTCCAAAAGCCGCAGCATAAAGTGCGGCATTAATCATATGGGAAAAAGTATAGTCATCAATGATGCGGACTGAGGCCAGCTGCAGGAGAAGGGAGTCACTTTTAAGCATCTGCCCCACCAGCAGATCCACCGCTTCGTAGGCCAGTTTAATGTTAACCGGATTGCCGGCTTTCATATTTTCAAAAAGATGCTTGCCCACCATATAGGTATCCAGATATGCACGGCGCACACCTTCATCGGTGACTTGATTAAGGATTTGCAGATTCAAGCCGTCATTTCCGGACTCATCATTCATCACAAAGCGCACCCCTTGGGAGTAGAGCTTTCTTAACTGCTCCAAATGGGAATGCTGAATAATAGTGCCCTGTCTCAGCAGCACATTGTAAGAAAAGTCACAGCAGATAGATCCAGATAGTTTTTCGCCCACTTTAAGGCGCTCCATATCCATTATCATCATGATGATGCCCCCTGCCCAGGAGTTTATTGTTTACCCCTAAATTCGACAGGAGGCACATTTTTCCTGCGTAATTTTACCAAATATTTAAACAGTTTACATTACCTTCTGCGGCCAAACATCCCCGAAAGCATGGTTTTCCCGGAACTTAGCCCAAAACCCAACAGAGAACGGTTCTTCTCAAATGTTTCCTCCAGGGCATTTAGTACCACATCAATCTGCTCCTTAGTCACTACCAGAGGCGGCTCCAGCCTTACCACATTGGGATTATTCAGGGTATAGGCGGTAATTACGCGGTACTTGTTGAGCAAAACGCCGGCCACCATGGCTCCCAGGTACTCAGCGGAAAGCTTGTTTACTGCTCCCGCCACTTTAGACAGCACACCCTGAGCGGGCTGTTCAAATTCAATACCCACCAAGAGGCCACGCCCCCTCACATCCCTGATAATGGGGTATTTCTCCTGCAGTGTGCGCAGGCCGTTTATGAGATAATCGCCAAGCTCTGCGGAGCGGGCCACCAGATTCTCCTCATGCAGCACCTCTAATGTAGCCAATCCCGCGGTTGCCGCCCAGGTATTGCCGCCAAAGGTGGAAGTATGCAGCAGGCACTTTTCAATGCCGCCGTACGCCTTGTTCCATAATTCAGTGGTGGTCATAACCGCCCCGATGGGCATAATGCCCCCTCCCAATGACTTGGCCAGGCAGAGTATATCAGGTTCGATCCCTTCCCGCTCACTGGCAAACATGGTGCCGGTGCGGCCCAGGCCGGTCTGAATCTCATCGGCAACAAACAATGTGCCATATTTACGGCATAAATCCTGTGCCGCTTTTAGATACCCCTGCGGCGGGACGATAATTCCGCCTTCACCCTGAATGGGCTCCACAATAAAGGCGGCCACATCCTTTGTTTTCAATGCTTCTTCCAACTCTTCCAGCTCACAGAAATCCACCACGTTACATGACGGCAACAGCGGCTCAAAACCTTTATGGTATTTTTCCCGCCCCGTCACAGACAAAGAGCCCAGGGTTTTGCCGTGAAAGCCACTTTTGCAGGAAAGAATCCGCTGCCGGCCGGTGGCAATGCGGGCCAGCTTAATTGCTCCTTCCACAGCCTCAGCGCCGCTGTTGCAAAAGAAGGTGTTGTTTAGCTTACCCGGGGCAAGCTGCGCCAGGTTATGGGCCAAAGCACTGGCAGCAATGCCCATGGAGGCTTGCAGCAGATTAGGCATAGAACTGACTTCATTGAGGGCGGCGATGATGCGGGGATGGTTATGCCCCAAATTCAGCGAGCCGTAGCCCCCTAAAAAATCCAGATAGCGGTTTCCTTCCTCATCCCAGACATAGGTGCCCTCAGCCTTCACATACAGCTTATCAAAATCCAGCAGCCCAAACAGGGTACATAACCCCGGATTCATGTGGGTCTTAAAATTCTCCCGCACCTGGGTACGCTGCAGGTTAGGCAGGTCGTTTAGCTTAATTAGTTTTTCCATTTGGTCATCTCCTCGTAGCAGGAATATAATTCTATTCCACGACAATAGTATTATTCCTGCAACAATTTCAAAAACAAGCCGGACAATGTCCGGCTTGTACTGTGGTATTAACTTTTCTTAGGCAAAATAAGAGATCTGGCCAGGTTATCTTCGGCAAAATGCTCCGCAAGCCGCCGGTTGGCGTCTTCAACGGTAATTCCCTGTAAAATATCCAGATAGTCAAAAAAGTTGATATTCTTAAAGTGATAAGCCAGGAAGTTATTGGCGATAAACTCCAAAGAGTTAAAACTCTTTAAGAATTCGCCCATTAACTTGCGGCGGTGGTGCTCAAATTTATCGGTGGAAATACCCTGACGCTGCGCGTCTCGTATTCCTTCCTGCAAACGGGCAAATAACCGGTCCGGATCCGAGGTTTCACCGCCGATTACGGTGTGGCCGTACTTTTTCTCCGCCACATGTCCCGCATCGAATTCATCGTCGATTAACCCCTCTTCGTACAGCTCATTATAAAGTTTGGAACTGGAGCCCAACACCACATCCAGCACCAGGCCGGTGATAAGCTCCCGTTTAAACAGCTCAGGGCCGTCATAGCCCAAATCCCGCTCTTTAAAACCAATGTTTAAAACCGGTTCTGAAACAACCAGTTCCTGAGCCACATAATCCTTAGCCAACTCCCGGGGCTCGTCGGGATAAATGCGATGAATCTCACCCAGCGGTTTGTAATTATGCTTGTTGATGTTTGCTTCCACCTGGTCAAGAATCCTCTCCGGCTCCACATCGCCCACCACAAATACAGCCATATTGCTGGGATGATAGAAGGTGCGATAACATTTATACAGCACTTCCTTGTCTATCTGGTGGATACTCTCCACCGTACCGGCAATATCGATGCGGACCGGATGCTCCCGGTACAGTGCTGTGAGCAGGTTAAAGAACAGGCGCCACTGGGCGTTATCCTCATACATGCGGATTTCCTGCTCAATAATGCCCTTCTCTTTTTCCACGCTTTCTTCTGTGAAATAGGGACTTTGCACAAAATCCAACAGCAGTTCAAAACACTCTTCAAAATGCTGGGTGGTGGAAAACAGATAGGCGGTATTGGTAAAGTTGGTAAATGCGTTACTTGAAGCGCCCAGTTTGGCAAACCGGTCAAAAACGTTACCTTCTTCATCTTCAAACAGCTTATGCTCCAGAAAATGTGCCACTCCGTCCGGGACCGACAATTCCTTACCTTCCCCTTCCACAATAAAGCGGGAATCAATGGAGCCGAAGTTAGTGGAGAAGGTGGCATATTTTTTGTTGTAACCTTGTTTGGGTAGCACAAAAACCTCCAGGCCCGGTTCCACCCGCCGCATATAAACCTTTTCTTTTAGCAGATCATTTTCCAGTACCCGTGTCATTTTGCGCCCCCCTTTCCTGTAAGAAAGTACACCGTATCCAGCTTTACCTGTCCTGCCACCCTGGCCACATCTTCCCGGGTAACATTATCCAGGCGTTTCACCAACTCATCGGTATTCTCATGGCGCCCGGCCAGCATTCCGTCCAGTGCCCGGTTCACCATAAGTCCGGGACTGTCCTCTTCCACCAGGAACTGATTGCGTAGTCCGACGATGGTATTAGCAAAGACTTCCTCACTGAAGTCGGCATTAACCATATCGTCCACTTGTTTACGGATAATATCCAGCGCCTGGTCATAATTTTTCATTTCGATGCCGGAAGACACCACCATCAGTCCTTTATGTTTTTCCAGACGGGAATAGGCATAATAGGCCAGGCTGGCCTTCTCCCGTACATTCTGAAACAGTTTGGAATGGGGGAAGGCGCCCAATATTCCGTTATAGACAAGCAGTGGGAAGTAATCATCATCGGCATAGCTTAAACCGGTACGAAAGCCCATCACCAACTTGCCTTGATTTACATCCAGTTCTTCACGGACATACCGTACCTCAGCCACTTCTGTTTTAACGTCGGTTGGCGGCACCGCTTCTGCTTTGCTGCGCTCAAAGGCAAACACTTCGTCGGCCAGAGATTCAACTGCGGCAGCATCCACATCTCCGGTAATATGTAAATCCAGGGGACTTTCCGCCAGAAAGCGCTGATAAAACCGGTACAGTCCCGATGCATCAATTTCTTTGAGCCGCTCCACCGTTCCGTACTTAAAGACACCGAAGGGCTCATCCTGGCACATGGCTTGCAGGCACCGGTCAACGGAATAAGCCATTTTATCGTTAATCAGGCCCTTAATAACTTTTTCATGCTGTTCTTTTTCCTGGCGGACAAAGTCGGCTTTAAAGCCGTCGTTTTCCGTGAGGGGATTAAGCACCACATCGCTTAATATCTCCAGGGCCTGGCGTAACAGCTTACTCTCACCCGGCAGATACTGGTCATGAACCAAGTCCAGGGAAAAGGTCACCATTTGACGCTCGCCTTTTTTAGAGACATCGGCCATCAACTCCGTGCCGTAAAGCTCTTCCAGGCGCTCTGCCAACTGCCTGCGGGTGGGGTAATTAACGCTGCCCCGCTCCAGCACCGAAGGCAAGAGGGCACTGGAGGTAACATCTTCTTCCCGCAGATGGCGGTGAAAAATTAACTGCACCAGGATGGTTTTAAATTTCTTTGTGGGATGAACAAACAGGTTGACACCGTTTTTCAGCCTACTATGTTGGAATATGGCCAAAAATCTTTCCTCCCTTTACTCTATTTATAGTTTTTTCCATGAAATGGACAGATATGGTCAGATATTATCTTCCATTCCAGGCCGGGGATTCCTGCCTGTGAGAATATTTTACGGCGAAATACCCTGAATTATTTATGTTCAGCTGTATTTTTCACTTGTTTATCCATAATATCCAACGTAAGTAAAATTATAGGAACCCCGGCATAAAGCAGGGTTGTGGCAGCAGCCACCACGCCGGAGTCGTTAACCAAAAAGGCAGTGATGCTGCCCGCTATAATTCCCAAAAATCCTGCCGCAAGGTCGGGATATTGCCTGTGAACATCCCGCAGCATGCCACGGGGCCGGTAAAACAGCACCGTTAATACGCCAAGAAAGGCCAAAAAAGCACGACTCCACTGTGAGTAGCGGAAAAGGGTTATATTCATGGCTGCCTTACGGGAAGCCACATCCTGCAAAGCCTGCCAGCCGTCATCTTCCATAAGCGCCAACGTACGGCCCAAATGGGACTGTGCATCCTGGGGAACACGCAGGTTAACAAACAAAGCTGCTGCGGCCACAGCAAACAGTACCGCCAATAGCGACAAGCTGCTGCGCCACCCCGGGCGAAACCGGCCTGCTATAACCAGGGTAACAAGAAAAGCCACCAGCGCCGTTACTGTCCCTCCAAAATTGGCTCCTCCCTGCGGGGAAACTATGAGGAAAAGTACCGCAAAGAGATACAGGGCCAGTGCCGGCAGCACCATGCGGCGCCGGCGGGACAGCAATGTGAGAAGTACCGCTGCACCCAGCACGGTAGCACCCACCAGCACTCCCATATATTCATTTCCCAATCCGTAATACCGGGCACCGGACACCGGATCATAACCCAAGACCGATGCTTTGATCCAAGGTGCATCCCGCAGCAAATCCAGTACCAGCAATAACGATGTGGGCACAGCAATGGCGGCAAATTTATGCTTTAGAGACAACCCTGTTTTTTGCAAGACGAAAACAAAAATCACCACCGCCAAAATTGTCACCACAAACCCCCAGAACTTGGACACCGTATATAACGGTAAAACCAACAACACCAAAGGTACGGTCAAAAGCCCCAGCAAAGGCGCCACAAACCAACGGCCCGGCATTATGCCCAGAAATATATTGGCCAGTGCACCTAAAACAATAACAATCTGAAAAAATACATAGGTCCGCAATAACGGCGGACGGAGCTGAAATATCCGGTCTATCTCAGCCTGCATCTGCAATAATTCCGCCACGTCGGTGGGCCCGCCGTAACCTATGGTTCGGCCCAGCATATTGCCCGGCACAGGGATGTCAAGGTGGTCCAGGATTAGCGGTGCCACATCGGTATTTGCTGCCAGGCCGGGGCGCCGTGTGGTGGCGGAAGTCAGCTCACCACCGGGAGGAAACGGACCGCCCATTACCGCCATAAAACCCAACAGCCCGGCCCCGCTTTCTCCCGCCGGAGGTACCGGCAAAAGCAGAATCAACAGATCATCTGCTGCAAGCTCCACAAACACCCTGGTTAAGAACCAGGAAATGTCTTCATATATCTCAGACTCCAGATTTTGTACTACCTCATCGCTTAACAGTGTCCTGTACTCATCCAGACGCGCCAAATCACCCCAGTCCACCAAAAGCACATCGGCCTGCGGGTAGAGGGATTGAAAAGACTGCCATACCCGTTGCTTATCCATACGCCAGCCAAAAGGAAACAGGGCGTCAGCCTGCAAGGTACCTTTGTCCACACTGCCCAGGTCTACCTGTCCGTTACTGTCGGCCAGAAACAGCACCGCCTCCCGGGAAGGGCCGGATGTATCGGCGTTACCAATAACAGCGGTTACTTTACCGGCCTCACGCAGGGAATCCCCTAACAGGCCGGGCTGCACAGGATGCTGCAGCGCCTTGTTGACCCGGAGGATTTCTGCCATCCCCAGATGCAATATCCGGCTCTCTGCAGCCATACCCAAATGGCGCCGGTACACTTCTTCTGTAGAAAAACCGGCATACTCCTCCCCCGAATTTAAACCCAGCCGGCTGCTTTCTCTCCCCATGGCCCGGGAACCTGCTCCCAGTGTAACATAGACATGCTCCGGAGCCGGCCGGGCGGCAGTGGCAGTATTTAACAGTCCCACCGAGCCACGGGCCAGCCAGGGAGCCATGCTTCTGTCTGCGGCAACCCGCTCCAGATTGGTTCGGGTTAAAGAAACAACAACTACTTTTTGTGCTTCAGCCACTTTAGCCGTAAGTAACAGAATTATTGCAAATACCAGTATAAATGCCGGCAACGTCTTCTTCATGCAGGCCACCTGCCTTCAACTATTTGAGCATAAAGCGCACGCGTCCTGTTTACCATCTCCGCCACACTGTAACGTCTGGCAACAGTTAAGCCCTGTCCGGTCAAAGAAGCCCGCAATAACTCATCGCCCAGCAGGCGGTTTACTGCTCCCGCCAAGGCCTGCGGCTCCCCTGGCGGGACCAGCAGGCCGTTGTCGCCATGCCGGATCAACTCCCGCAGACCTCCCACCGCACTGGCCACCACAGGACAGCCTGCCGCCATGGCCTCCAGCGCGGTAATGCCCTGCCCCTCGCTGATTGAGGGCTGGACAAAAACAGTAAAGCCGGCCAGAAAATCAGCAACATTTTGCTGCGCTCCCGCAAAATATAGCTTATCCGTTAAGCCAAGGTTACGACTTAACAATTCCAGCACCCGCCGCTGTGGCCCGTCACCCACCACCACAAAACGCAAATCCGGATTTGTTTTGCTCAACAGGGCAGCTGCTTCAATAAAATACTCAATTCCTTTCTGCGGCGCCAGCCGGGCCACTGTTCCAATGACGACGTCAGCTGAGGAAAACGGCAGAACAGCTTTTGCGTTACCTGCTTGGGGAAAGGCGGGAAAGCGGATTCCATTGGGGATCACTGCAATGCGTTTACCATCAACGCTGTATACTGCCTGCAGCTCTTCTGCCAGCCAGTCCGCCACCGTGATATAGCCGGTGGCCCACCCGGCAAAAGCCGCTTCTGCCCGGCGATAGACAGGGCCCAGCGGTGAAGAAGCAGCATGGGCAAAGTCTCCATGGACCGTTACCAGGCATGGTATATGGCTATAGCCGGCCACAGGGCGGGCCAAAAGCGCCGCTTTGAACCCGTGGGCATGAACCAGCGAATATGAACCGTTTTTCAGATTCTTGTGCATCTGCAAAAGCGCCCGCAGATCATGCACAGGGTGCACCGCTGCCCGCATAGGCACCGGCACCACCTCACAGCCGTATTCCTTAAAATCTGCACTTTGTTCCGGCGGGCAGGCTACAGAAAATGAGAAATCCTCATGCAATTCCTGCACAAGGGTTTTGATATGGGCTCTTATTCCGCCTTCTGCCGGTCGGACAACGGTCAGGATTCGGGGTTTATTCAACACGCATCGCTCCCGGTAAACTTGCTCTAAAACATTTCACGTTAGTATACCCAAGCATTAATGCATTTAACAGACCCCAGCTCTGGCAGGAATTGCCCGGACAGCCTGGTTGACTTTTTCATAGTCAGATGTTATGATAGTCTATGCACTTGCGCCCGTGGTGAAAGGGATATCACGCAGGCCTCCGGAGCCTGAAGTTGGGGTTCGAATCCCTACGGGCGCACCATATATTTACCTAATAACCAGCAAAAGCGACCAACAGGTCGCTTTTTTTAGTATCTTTTATCTTTTTAGCATTTATTTTGCTGTCTCCACGTCTTTATTTTCAGTATATACTTTGAGAATATAGTCGAGAATCTTTTCCTGATCAGCCAGCGGCAGGTTTTCAAAGCTGACCCCAATTATCAGTTGGCCTTCTTCTCCCTCCACGGCACGCCTCACTTTAGCCTCGGTTTCCAGAACATAATCAACCTCTTCCAAAGGGATCCAGACCATCACATTTGTCCCGGCAGTAACACTAACCGGCGACAAAATACTTGCTCCACCACGGGAAATATCCAGCAAGCTGGCTTCCTGCCATTTTTCCCCGCTTTTTTCCACCTCTTTTTCCACCGCCACATTAATTAATTTTGCGGTTTTAAGGCGGTAATCACTGCGCTGTTCCCGACGTTCCAGCGGAGTTACCTGCTTTACCTGCAAAGACATGGCCGCATCCTCAAAAGATACTACATGTGCTGCAAAAGAATAGATAGCATCTTCCGGCACCACAAAGGACACGGTCACCTGATCCTGCACCTGCCAGACCTCCGGTAAAGATGCGGTGGGAGCTATGATTTTTAACCCTACCGTGTCTGTACCCAAATCCACGATTTGCCCCAAAGAGTCTTCCTGCCGGCCTGCTGTGGAAATTCTAACCTGCTTACCGGGATAGATTTTTTTATGTCTTACAGCCCCTGCCACGGTAATAGCCATAATTACCCCCCCTTTGTCAGAACCCTTTTGTCCACATGCCAAAGCAGCATGGCGGAAGTTGCTCCCTTTGTTTCGCTGAGCATCCCGTTTTCATCGGAATGTGCCTCCACATACTCCGCCATAACCTGCTCCACTTGCCTGTCAATATCCATGCGCAATGACAACACATCGCGCATCTCTTCCAGAGCCTCCCGGGCCGGTTGTTCATGCTGCCGCTCCCAGCGGGCAAAATGCATAGCCGGCTTGTACCCTTGTGCATATAACCAGTTTAGCGGAAAGAGAATGTCCAGGGACTGGCTGTAATAAGGCTGGTCATTGAAATGCTCCCATACTGCCTGCACGGAAGGATGGATGCGGGGCCCGGAAAAACGGCTGAGATAGACATACCCTCCTGACACCTGCATAACCTTCTCCAAGGTGGTCACGTCCTGCACGCCGGGGGTCATGGAAGCAAACACCAAATCAAAATAATTGTCCCAGCCATACTCCTGGGGCACAAGGGGAATCCAGTCGTCACCCACAGTTTTAACAAGCGGCTCTAAATCCGGCCGCTTAGCCAATTTTTCCCGCAAAATGGTCAACATCTCTTCAGCGGGGTCAAGGGCCACAACCTGATGCCCGCGCTCAGCAAAAGCCATGGTAAAGTTGCCTGGGCCGCACCCCAAATCAAGAATCCGCAGCTTTTCCGACATCACTCCATACCTATCCAAAAAAGCCAGCGCTTCTTCCACTCGCCTGTTACCCGAATCCGTATCTACATTTTTGTCGTAATTCTTGGCCCGGCGGTTCCAGACATCCACCGATTTTTTAGCACGCTTGCGTTCCTGGTCCGCCTCGATGGCTTCATTCCAAGCACTTTCCCAAAATGAAGAATCAAACAATGTGGTAGTATCCACAGAAATCACCTCGTCTTGAAAACAATTCTAGCAACATCTGACAATTTCCTTCATATTACTTATTTTTAATAATGCCCAATTTAATATGAAGAGACGAAAAAAGCGGCCGAAGATTATTTTCTTCGACCGCTATTTTTTGCTTTAGCGAAAAAACACGTGGTTTGCAATGGTTATTGTTACCGGCTGCTGCCGTACCCACTGATTGCTGGTTTTAGCGGGGTTATAAAAGCCGGTGGCCCCCAGTGAAGGATCTTCACCATTTAATGCAGCCTGCACCGCACGGCGGGCACTATCATTGGCAGGACGATTAATCCGTCCGTCTAAGACCGGGCTGTACTGGTAGAATCCGTTTGAGACCTGGTTTATTACCCCGGAGAGTGTGTTGGGATAGCGCGGATCATCTACCCGGTTTAACACGCTGGCAGCCACCGCCACCTGTCCTCTGTACGGCTCGCCCTCCGCTTCTGCACGAACCAGCCGGGCCAGTAGATCCAACTCTGAGTCAGAGAAGTTGCGAGGCGCCAGCACCGGGGCGGCCTCCTGTTCTGTGGGGATAACCAGCTTGTCCCCTACCCGGATAATATTGTTATTTTCAATCTTGTTTTCAGCAGCAATGGCTGCCACGGTGGTATTATATTTTTGTGAAATCAGCCATAATGTTTCGCCGCGGCTCACTGTATGCACCGTCTGGCGTCCCACAGGCTGTGACTGCCCCGGTATGTCCAGGCGCTGCCCCGCTTCAATATAATTAGCATTGGCAATATGGTTGGCCTCAGCCAGCGCAGCCACCGTAGTACCATATTGTTGTGAAATCAACCACAAAGTTTCACCCGGACGTACCACATGGATTGCAGCGTAGGCCTGTCCCGACATCAGCAACAATAATAAAACAGTTAGAATCCCCGTTAACCTCTTCCTCATTATGTACCCCTTTCTGCTTCCTACAAAGGATTAGTTATGTCAACTGCATCCATTATAGTAAGTTTTCAGGGTCTTAGGCAAACCTCCCCTTCCGGCGCTGCGGGCAGGTTATTAAAAAAACTTAATCTTATGTTAACTGGGCTTCATATTTCATAATAATAGCGGTGCATGGAAAAATAACCCGTACTATTCTTATTTTTGGCCAACCTCTGCAAGCAGATGATCAGATACCAGCGGGACAGCAATAAAAATGGTTGTTCCTGCCCCCTTTGCCGAGGAGATTTCGATGCTGCCGCCAAGAATTTTTGCCCGCTCATGCATTCCCGCCAGGCCCAACTTGCCGTTACGCAACAAATCACCAAGGGGCTCTGCATCAAACCCCTTACCATTATCCTGTACCACAACCCTGACCTCATTATTATCAAACTCAATCTTTACTTTAGCGTTGTTTGCTTCGGCATGCCGCATTACATTCCGCAATGCTTCCTGAATAATGCGAAAGAGGGAAACCCGGATTTCAGGGCGGAGCATCTGCTTTTGCCCTATAATATTTAAGTCCACCTTCAGGCCGTGGGTACGGTTTAGTTCATCAATGTACCATTCCAGGGAAGGAACCAGCCCCAGGTCATCTAGAATGGAGGGTCTCAAATCACGACTAAACTGACGTACTTCCTGCAAAATGGCCTTTACCTGTTCGGCTACATTGAAGAGAAAGCGGGAATCACCAAGCCGCAAATGATCGCTGGATACCAAATACTTCTCCAACTGGTGCAGCACCACAATTAGTGACTGGGCGGTACTGTCATGCAGCTCCCGGCTGATGCGCAGTCTCTCTTCTTCCTGAGCGCGAGTGATATGCTCAATATAAAACTGCTGATTTTCGTGCAGTTTTCTTTCCTCGGTGATATCTTTGGCTATATGCTGAAACCCCGGAATGTCTCCGTTATCCAGCAGATTTGTGGTCACCTTAAGGATAATTTCTGTTCCTTCATTGTTAACAATGGTCTGGTCATATGATTTCTCCGCGATTGTTCCGTTGAAAAGCTGCTGCCGCACCAGTTTTGCTTTTTGGGCCTGTTCATGGGGAATGTAGGTAAAAATATTTTCCTTTTTCAGCCGGGAGAGTTCAATACCCAGCATATTGGCACAAGCTTTGTTGGCAGAAATGATATTTCCTTCCCCGTCTTCAAGCCAGATAATATCATTTGTTTTTTCAAAAATCCCCCGATACTGTTTTTCTGATTCCCGCAGTTGCTTCTGCATGGTTTGCTGCACATCGGTGAGAATGGTGTTCTCCTTGGCCATACCCAGCTGATGTCCCAGAGTTTCCAGTACCAACAGTTCCTGCGCACTGAAAATATGATGCCTTCTGTTAGCCACCATCAATGTGCCCATGATTTTATTACGGGAAACAAGGGGCACCACCGCCACTGCCCGAAACTCTTCGTCCCGGAGAGCGTCAGACACCTCAAAGTCTTTTTGAAAATCATAGGCCACCACCAGGTTGCCACTTTCGGCAGCTTTACCGTTAAAGCCTTCTCCCAGCGGAATTGGTTGGTTCTTTGCCGCTTCTTTGGCCTGTAAGCCGCAGGATGACACCAGATATAGAGTCTCATCCTCTGCGGGCAGTGAATAAATGGCCACCGCATCCACCCGCATAGTATCCCGGGCAAGGTCCAGGCCAATCCGGATCACATCCTCAATATCGGCACAAAAAGCCACACGCTGCGAGTAATCGCTTAAGGTGGCCAGTTGTTTGTCCTGCTCAATTCTGGCCCGGGTTTTGTTATAATGCTTTTTCCGCATCTTTTTGTACCAGGCCATTGTGTAATGCTGCATGGCTGTAAACTCTTTTACACTAATCCAGTACAATCCCGCCAAGACGCCCACCGCCGGAATAAGTGCGGCATGAGAAAGAGAGAGCCACATCTGAGTGCTCATTAAAAAACTGTGACTTACAAGCACAGAAAAAGACATCAGCCCCGCAGCCACAACACCGGCGTAACGAAACCAGACTCCGGAGCCAAAAATCAACAATACAAATAAATAACGCCCCCAGGTATAGAGGTCCGGGCCCGCCTCCAGCATCAAACCCGCTAACAACATAAAACTTCCTGTCAGAATAGCCGCTTTCAATGTCTGTGTCATTAATCTTTCCCACTCACTTCCACATCTTCCAGACTGATCATGCCTTCCTTTAGAGCAAAGAGTATTGCTTCGGTGCGGGATCCCACCTTTAGTTTGCTGAAAATACTGGCCAGGTGCGCTTCCACGGTACGCTTACTAACATAAAGCCTGCTGGCAATCTCCTGATTACGATGGCCGTTGGCTACCATGGTTAGCACCTCCACTTCCCTGCCGGTCAGCGAATCAACGGCGTTATTTGTTTCACTATCCTCGCCGCGGCGAAAACGCTGCATCACTTTGGCAGCCACAGAAGGACAAAGAACCGGCTCACCTTTATCCACACTGTAAATAGAGCGAATCAACTCCTGGCAGTTCACATCTTTTAACAGATAACCGGTGGCACCCGCCTCCAGCAGGGCAAACACGTACTGGCTGTAATCATAAGCCGAAAGGATAAGGATATTGGTATCGGGACTTAGCTCCCTGATTTTGCGCGTTGCTTCAATACCATTGAGCTTCGGCATGGCGATATCCAGGATGACTACCCTGGGTTTGAGGTTCTTCACCAGTTCTACCGCATTCTCGCCATCCCCCGCTTCACCTACCACCTCCAGGTCCTCCCTTTCTTCCAGGAGTCTGCGGATGCTCTCCCGCACCACGGCATGATCATCCGCTAATATAATTGTAATTTTACCCACAGTCAAAACCCCTCCCCCGAATTACCATGCTTTTCGACCGCGGCAATTCTTTGTAAAGACACCCCTGTCACTCTTTGTGCAGGGGTGTCTTTACTATGCTATATTCCATTATTAAATTTTATATTACCGGAACCTTTCTTCTCTTACTCTTTTCGTTACCCATGAAGAAATTTCCTGCCTTTTGCAAACCCCATTGTGAAATTTCCTGCATTTCATTTAAAAGCTGCTCCGGTAAGGACCGGGAGAAATCCACGCCCAAAGCCTGTGCCAGATCGTTTAGGATTTCGTAATGATCCTTTCCGCCGGGAGGTGCAAACGCCGGGTTCAAACGTTGCATCCGGCCCTCACTGTTTGTCACCGTCCCCCTGCTTTCAGCAAAGGTGGGCGCTGGCAGTACCACATCGGCCCGATTCAAATCTGTTCGCCATGTGGAGGTCACCGCCACGGTAAACAGGCCTTCATCAAACATCTCATCGTCCAGGCTAAAGTCATCGCCGATGACAATGATGCCGATGATGTCCCCGTCTTTTGCCGCAGCCCTAATTTCCTGCAGAGTGAGCCCGGCTGTTGCCGGCAGCGGCATGCCGGTCACCCCGTAATAACGCTCTCGTGCTGCCAGATCATAAAGGGGCTGACGTCCCGGCAGCAGGCGGGGATGCACACCCATATCCAATTGGCCGCGGCAGTTGCCGCTTTCAAACAGCTGCAGGATACCCTGCCCCGCTTTGGCGTTCCCGGTGGCCTGCACAATATCCAAAAGCGCCCCCAGTTCCGGTCCGCTCATGGTGCTTCCGTCCACTACAATTACAGGGTTTCTGGCCTGCAGATACCTGTGCAGAAGCTCTATTACCCTGGCCGGCTTCACCCGCACCGTTTCCGGCAATTCCAAAAGCAGGTACTTAATTTCTTCTTCAGTCAAAGGCAGTTCCATACCCTGGCAGGCCAGATCATATCTTTGCAGATAAGCCTGCATGGCCTGGAATAGTTTCAGTGACTTACGGGGGTGGGTGCGAATGGTAAGCTGTGCCTGCCCATCGAGCCTGGTTGCTCTGGGGCTCATTATCGCCAAAGTGGCCCCGGCCGCTTCCGCCTGCCGGATTTTTTGCGCCACAATGGGATAATCCACTGTAGGATCGGTGTTAACCACCAGGATAAAATCACTGTCCTTTAATTCCTTGTAAGCAACCGGGTCTGTCTCCAGACTTTCTTCGCCTAAGTGGCTTGCGGAAGCCACAGGCTTTGTGCTTTCAATATTATTTGTCCGCAGAGCCAACCGGGCCAGCTTCTGTGCCAGATAGTTTGCTTCATTGGTGAGACTGGGGGAGACCAGTACCGCCAGGCTTTCCGGACCGTAACGGTCACGAATTTTCTGCAGCATGGACGCCGCCCCCGCAAAGGCTTCATCCCAGCTTACCTCCTGCATCTTCTCTCCATTTTGCAGCAGAGGAGTTTGTAAGCGCCCTTTACTGTGAACAAAATCAAACTCAAAAGCGCCTTTCTTACACAGGTTGCCGCTATTTACTTCCCCGCGCAGCGGTGAAGTTACTCTGGTAATGCTATCTCCCACCACATGCAGCTGCAAATCACAGCCAATGCTGCACTGCACACAGGTGGTGTCTACCACACTGTCATCCACAAACGGACCGGGCTTTTGCAGCGGGCTTTTCACCGCAATGGCGCCGGTGGGACAGGCCGATACGCACTGGCTGCAGGACTCACACATGGTCTCTGCCAACGGCAGTCCCATGGAAGGTTTAACCACCGTATCATAACCGCGGTTGGCAAACCCCAGCGCGCCAATTCCCTGCACTTCCTGACAGATCCTTACACAGTTGCCGCAAAGGATGCACTTGTTGGCGTCATGCACAATGTGGCGGTGGTTAGTGTGGATAGCGTAGCGTTTATTGCTGACTCCCAGCCGGTTGGTATCAACCTCATACTCGCTGGCCAGCTGACGCAGCGTGCAGTTGAATACATCTTCACAGCCACAAGACAAACAGCGCTGCGTTTCCTGCCCCAGACCGTCCTTACTCAGTCCCAGGTTAAACTCGTCAAAATGCTGCTTCCTCTCCATTGGTGCCAGATGTATCTCCGGCGCCCGGGCCAGCTTTTCTCTGTCGGCAAAGTCGGCAGGATCCAAGTCTTTTAACTCACCCATGCTGCAGTTAAACGGTTTGGCCTCCGGAGTAATTTCCTTACCGTACAGATACTGGTCAATGGAGCGGGCCGCCACCCTGGCTGCCCCCACAGCTTCCACAACGGTTGCTGCGCCGCTTACACAGTCGCCGGCGGCAAAAACTCCCGGCTCACTGGTGCAGCCCGTTTCCAAAGCAGTGTCGATGGTACCCCATCTGCTCAGAGACACTTCACTGTGTTGGGCGGCCTCCGTTTCAACCACCTGGCCAATGGCCAAAATCACCGTATCAAATTCCATCTCGTATTCGGTGCCGGCAACGGCCACCGGGCGACGGCGCCCGGAAGCATCCGGCTCTCCCAGTTCCATGCGGATGCACTCCAGTCCCTGCAGCCGACCTTTCCGCTCAATGCAGGCGGTGGGGTTAGTCAGGTAGTGGAACTCAACACCTTCTTCTTCCGCTTCCATAATTTCCACCGGGTTGGCAGGCATCTCATCCCTGCTGCGGCGATAAATAACCACCACTTCCTCCGCTCCCAGGCGCAAAGATGTGCGGGCCGCATCCATGGCGGTGTTACCGCCGCCGATGACAGCCACCCTGCTACCCAGCTCCGGTGGACGGTCTTCCACCACCATCCGCAGAAAATCAATCCCTTTTAGAATTCCCGGCATCTCTTCATCTGGTAAACCCATTCCCTGAGCTTCCTGACAGCCAATGCCCAAAAAGACCGCGTCATATTGTTCCTTTAGCTGGGCCATGGTATAGTCACGCCCCAGCACTTCGCCCAGGCGTACTTCCTGGCACATCTCGGTAATCATATTGATTTCCTGGTCCAGCAACTGCTTGGGAAGACGATATTCGGGAATACCATAACGCAGCATCCCACCCAGCTGGGGCCCCGCATCATAGAGGGTAATCCGGTGTCCGGCCAGCGCCAGGTAATAAGCAGCGGTAAGGCCTGCCGGTCCGCCACCCACCACGGCCACTGTAAACCCGGTATCCGGTGCCATTTGTTCCTTATAGGAATTGATGGCTTTTAAATCATAATCTCCGGCAAACCTTTTCAGGGCACAGATATTTACCGCCTCATCCACCAGGTTGCGCCGGCACTCTTCTTCACAGAATCTGGGGCAGATTCGTCCGCACACCGACGGCAACGGCAATTTCTCCTTAATCAATGCAGCCGCTTTTTTATGTTGGCCGTTGGCGATGTGGGCGATGAAGCCCTGAATATCAATTTTAGCCGGACATGCCTGTTGACAGGGGGCTACGCAATCGCCGCAATGTTCAGACAGCAATAGCTCCAGAGCCACCCGGCGCAAATCTGCCAAGAGTTCACTGTTGGTGGTTACATCCATTCCGGCACTAACCTGTGTGCCGCAGGCGGGCACCGCCACCGGTCGTCCGGCAATCTCTACAAAACACAAACGGCAGGAGCCAAAAGGCTTCAGGCGCGGATCATAGCAAAGGTGCGGAACCTCCACACCGCTTTGCAGCGCCGCCTCCAGCAGGTTACTGCCCTCTTCCACAAAAACCTCTTTGCCGTCCAGTATAATTCCTACCTTACTCATGATACCGCCCCCATTCCCTGGCCATCAACAGGCGCTGTTTTCCCCGGCTTGGAGCTTACGGTAATGCAGTCAAACTTGCAGCTGTTGACGCATAAGCCGCAGCGCAGACATGTGGCCTGATCAATGACGTGGGGTTCTTTTTTACCGCCGCTAATGGCATCCACCGGGCACTGTTTGCGGCAAAGCCCGCACCCTTTGCAGTCTTCGGCCACTATCTCATACTCAATCAGAGCCTTACAATTCTTTGCAGGGCAAACCTTATCCCTGACGTGCGCCTCGTATTCGTCCCGGAAATATTTAATGGTGGTCAGTACCGGGTTAGGTACCGTCTGGCCCAGCCCGCACAGCGAACCGGCTTTAATTTTGGATCCCAGGTCCTCCAAAGTATCAATATCCTCTTCGGTCCCTTCACCCTCGGTAATCCGCTCCAGAATACGCAGCATCTGCTCTGTGCCTACCCGGCAGAATGTACATTTACCGCAGGATTCCTCCCGTGTAAAGGTGAGGAAAAACTTGGCCACATCCACCATGCAGGTCTCTTCGTCCATAATCAACAGTCCGCCTGAGCCCATAATGGCCCCGATTTCCTTTAAAGACTCATAATCCACCGCGGTGTCGGCCAACTCTGCCGGAATACAGCCGCCGGAGGGACCGCCGGTTTGTACTGCCTTAAATGCCTTACCGGTAGAAATACCGCCACCCACAGCAAATACGATGTCATTGATGCTCATTCCCATGGGCACTTCAATCAGGCCCCCCCGGTTAACCTTGCCTGCCAGGGCAAAGACCTTTGTTCCTTTACTAAACTCCGTGCCGTGCACATTATAAGCCGCAGCTCCCTGGGCTAATATCTGCGGCACATTGGCAAAGGTTTCTACGTTATTGATGGAAGTAGGAGAAGCAAACAAACCGGATACCGCCGGGAAAGGAGGACGAAAACGCGGCATGCCCCTTTTGCCTTCAATGGAAGCAATCAATGCCGTCTCTTCGCCGCAAACAAAGGCTCCGGCTCCCTCTCTGATTTTAATATCAAAATCAAAACCGGAGTTGAGGATGTTTGTTCCCAGATAATAATGCTCCTTGGCCTGGGCAATGGCAATTTTTAACCGCCGGATTGCCAAAGGATATTCGGCCCGGATGTATATATAGCCCACACTGGCTCCGATGGCGTACCCGGCAATCATCATTCCTTCCAAAACACTGTGCGGGTCGCTCTCCAGAATGCTCCTGTCCATAAACGCCCCGGGGTCTCCCTCATCCGCATTGCAGATGATATATTTTTGCTCACCTTTGGCATCTCTGGCAAAGGTCCATTTCTGATGGGTGGGGAACCCGGCACCGCCGCGACCGCGCAGCCCTGAGGACTTAACTTCTGCAATAACCTCCTCCGGTTTCATGGCCACAGCCTTGGCCAGGCCTTTGTACCCGCCGGCATCCAGGTAGCTTTCAATGTTTTCCGGATCAATGTTGCCACAGTTGTGCAGCAAAAACCTTTCCTGCCGTCCTATATACTCCCCTGCTTCACTGGCTCCGTCCGGCGGAACCACCAAAAGCTCCTCCACCGGCTCACCTTTTTTAATATGCTCCTCAACAATCTGCCCCACATTATCTGTACTCACATTCCCGTAGAGATAACTGCGCCCGTCGGGTGCCACCACCTCTACCTGCGGTTCACAATAACACAAACCCATACACCCGGTACGCTGGAGATGGATGCCATCATCTGCCAAAAGGTCTTTTAACAAATCGTGGACCTTTGCTGCTCCCGCCGCAATGCTGCAGGAAGCCAGCCCGATTTTCACCTTAAACCCATTATTACTCATGATGGCACCCCCCTTTGCACCCCGCCTTTTTGTCTTCGGTTTGCCCGTTTATCTCTTTTAGAACCTTGCCTACCTCGTTGGGGGCCACCCGGCCATAAGTTTCCTCGTTAACGGTAATTACCGGAGCAAGGCTGCAGCAACCCAGACAGGCCACCTTTTCCAGTGTAAACTTGCCGTCAGGGCTGGTTCCACCGTCCTTGGCGCCAGTTTCGTGCATAATTGCTTCACTGACTCTCTCAGCTCCTGCCAGGTGGCAGGCCGTACCGTGACAAACCTGGATCAGATTCTCGCCGATGGGCTCCATCCTAAACTGGGAGTAAAAAGTCACGATGCTGTAAAGTTCGCTTTCCAGGATGCCCGACAACTCCGAAACCCGTTGCAATACTTCCGGGGCCACATAGCCAAAGGTATTCTGAATATCCTGCAGAATGGGAATGGCCGAACCGGGATCCGCATTATGCCGCTGCACAATGGCATCGATGGCCAGCAGCGGGTTTTTCTCTTTTAACACCTGCAGCTCTTCAACAGCCATGGTCTTCATCATCCCTCCTCCCCTACTTTAGGTCAACACTTCTTCTTTTTCACGCTGCAGAGCTTTCAACAGCTCACGCTTGGACGTGCGATGCCGCTCAAAGATGCTGACAATTTTCAGAATCGCCACATTCTCCACCCAATCATTTGCAGCAATCTGGCGCGCCACCTTTTCCACACTTACCGCAGCTTCAACCATAATCACCATGTCACAGTTTCCTACCACCGGATCAACGAAATCAACCTCAATCATGTCCTCCAGATCCAAAATCGCTTTACGGAAATCCTCATGTTTCACATCATCCTTACAATTCACCATCAAGTAAGCTCTCAGACCCATCATCAAAACTCCCTTCTTAATGTGTTTTTTCTTCTAAGTTAATTTAATCACAGAAGGGGTCCGGGCACATCGGTACCTGCGCTTATCCTTTGTGCACGTTTTCACGTAATTATTTGTTAATGTTTTCACCTATGCATTGTCCGTGTTTCACCTCACCATCTAGGTGAAAATACGTACCCTAAAAAATACGTACACAAGAAAGGCGCGCTCTTTCGGTTTCCTCAGCGCGCGCTTTTCAGTACTGCTTACATTAGCAGCTTCGCTAACTGCGAAGCGTTATAATTTCCTACCAGTACAACAAAAAGCACCGTACAGAAACCTGTACGGCGCAAACAATTCCGCCTGAGCTCAGTCGCCCAGATATGCTTTTTTCACACCTTCATCCACCAAAAGTTTGTCCGCTGTATCTGACATCACAATCTTACCCGTTTCCATCACATAACCCATGTCTGCGGTGGACAGGGCCACATTGGCGTTCTGCTCCACCAACAGCACCGTGGTGCCCTGACTGTTGATTTCTTCAATAATGCTGAAGATATTCTTTACAATCAGCGGTGCCAGTCCCATGGACGGCTCATCCAACAATAACAGTTTGGGTCTGCCCATCAGAGCCCGGCCCATGGCCAGCATTTGCTGCTCACCACCGCTTAAAGTACCGGCAGCCTGCTTCTCGCGGCCCTTTAGCTGCGGAAACAAACCCATAACCCGCTCCAGATCTTTTTTTATCTCACTCTTATCTTTACGGGTAAAAGCCCCCAACTCCAAGTTCTCCATCAGCGTTAGACGGGGAAAAACCCGCCGCCCCTCCGGCACATGGCCAATGCCCATGGCCGCAATTTTATGGGGAGCTACGCCCTTGATGGATTTGCCCCGGAAGGTAATATCCCCTTCATCGGGACAAAGCAGCCCGGAAATGGTTTTCAAAGTTGTGGTTTTGCCTGCTCCGTTAGCACCAATGAGGGTGACAATCTGTCCTTCCTTCACCTGGAGGGAAATCCCTTTTAGCGCACTGATATTGCCGTAGCTGGTGGAAATATTGTCTAAGGTGAGCATCTTAGGCCCCCTCTCCCAGATAAGCTTTAATTACTTTTTCATTTTTCTGGACTTCCTGCGGTGTCCCTTCTGCAATCTTTTTGCCGTAATCAAGAACCATTACCCGCTCGGAAATGCCCATCACCAGTTTCATATCATGCTCAATGAGCAGGACGGTCTTATCAGTCTTTCTGATTTCGGTAATTAAGTTAATCAGCTCTCTGGTTTCGATGGCATTCATTCCCGCAGCAGGCTCGTCCAAAAGTAACAGCCGTGGATTAGCAGCCAGGGCCCGGGCAATTTCCAGACGCCGTTGCTCACCGTAAGCCAGGTTTTTGGACAGCTCCTTTTCCTTGGACAACAATCCCACAAAGTCCAGCAGGCTGCGGGCTCTGTCTTTGGACTCCTGCTCCTCCTTCATGTTAAGGGGCAAAATTGCCTGCCACAGTCCGGTAGATGTTTTGGAATGCATACCTATCAGCACGTTATCCAGCACCGTCATATCTTTAAACAGGCGGATATTCTGAAACGTCCTGGCAATGCCGGCGGCAGTTACCTGGTAAGGCTTCATACCGTTAATCTTCAGTTCTTTTCGGGACTTTTCCTCTCCCACCTGCTGTTGGAATGTGATTTCTCCGGCACTGGGAACATAAATGCCGGTGAGCAGGTTGAAAAAAGTGGTTTTACCCGCACCGTTGGGACCGATAAGCCCCACAATTTCCCCTTCATCTATCTGGAAGCTAACATTGTCAACGGCCCGGAGTCCGCCAAATATCATACTAAGCTTTTCCGCTTTAAGCAGTTCCATGATAACAACCCCTCTAGGATTTTGCCTTTTCCCGTTCTTGTATCTGATTCTTAACTTTAAACCCAGGCAATTTCTTGGGCATTTTCAGCTTTCCTTCGCCCAAGAGCCCCTGAGGACGAATAAGCATCATCGCCACCAGCGCGGCACCATAAATCAGCATACGGTAATCAGCCACTGCCCGCAGCATTTCCGGCGCAGCAGTCAGTACCGTAGCACCAACCACCGAGCCCACCATATTACCCATGCCGCCCAGAACCACCATCACCAGGATTTCAATGGATCTCATAAAGCCGAAATTGTTTGGGTTGATATAGCGGAAATAGTGGGCAAACAATCCGCCGGCGGTGCCGGCAAAGAAAGCGGCCACAGCAAAAGCGGTCACTTTGTAATAAGTGGTGTTAATCCCCATGGCCTCCGCAGCGGTTTCATCCTCGCGGATAGCAATCATGGCCCGGCCCACCCGGGATCTTTTCAGACGATAAAACACCAACAGAGACAGAATAACAAACAAATATACCAACCAGAGGCTTGTGTGACGGGGGATACCGGTCAATCCCAACGGCCCCCTGGTAATTTCCATGTTTATAATGATAATTCTAACAATCTCACCGAAACCTAACGTGGCTATGGCCAGATAATCACCCCGCAATTTCAGCGTGGGCAGACCAATAATAATGCCAAAAACAGAAGCAAAAAGCGCACCTGCCAAAAGTGCGGCAAAAAAGGGCACATCATAATATACGGTGAGGATACTGGCCGTATAGGCTCCAATGCTCATAAAAGCAGCATGACCCAACGACAACAAGCCGGTATAACCGATAACTATATTCAGACTAGCAACAAGAATAATATTTATTCCTACCAACGTCAGTATTTGTGTGTAATATGCACTAAGCAATGTCTGTCACCTACACTTTGTCCTGAACCTGTTTACCCAACAGTCCAGACGGCTTGAACAACAGCACAATAATAAGAATAGCAAATGCTATGGCATCGCGGTAGCGTGAATCCCCATAGGCCACACCCATTGTTTCCGCAATACCTAAAATAATTCCTCCCAGCATAGCACCGGGAATATTACCGATTCCCCCCAAAACAGCGGCAACAAAGCCTTTTAACCCAGGCAACAACCCCATCATGGGTGAAACGGAGTTAAAATAAATCCCCACCATCACACCGGCGGCAGCGCCAAGAGCAGAACCAATGGCAAAGGTAAACGAAATAACACGGTTAACATTAATACCCATCAAAGCCGCCGTTTCCTTATCCTGTGCCGTAGCCCGCATTGCTTTACCAATCTTGGTCTTGGTAATCAAAAAATGTAGCGCTACCATTAAAACCAGAGAAATCACCAGTATATAGATCTGCAGCGAAGAAATCCTGACTCCAGCCACCATAATCTGATTAACCTCAAATGGACGGGGAAATCCCTGAGACTGAGGCCCCCAGCGCAAGAGTGCCGCATTCTGTAAAAAGATAGAAGCACCGATGGCACTAATTAAAGCCGCCAAACGGGAAGATTTCCGCAAAGGCCTGTACGCAATAAACTCCACAGTCACTCCCAGAAGAGCTGCAGCAAGCATGGCTATCACCAATGCCGGAAGGAAAGGAAGACCGACGATAGTAACCATAATCATGCCCACAAAGGCGCCAAACATATAGATTTCGCCGTGGGCAAAATTGATTAGCTCAGCGATTCCGTATACCATGGTGTACCCCAGGGCAATGAGGGCATAAGTGCTACCCAGTACGATCCCATTAACAAGTTGTTGTGAAAACATAACTGCACTCCTCAAAAAATATTATCGGGTAGGGCCCGGGAGGACCCTACCCCAGTGTTTACTAGCGAATCCGGTTAAAGGAACCGTCTTCCACCTGCAGAATCAGCACTTCTTTAATAACGTCACCCTCGCCATCAAAGGATGTCACACCGGTGATGCCGGGGAAATCCTGAATTGCTGCCAAAGCATCGCGAATAGCAGCACTGTCTCCGCTACCGGCAGTTTCGATGGCCTGCAGAACGATTCTGGCAGCATCGTAGGCCTGAGCGGCGAACATATCGGGAGTTTCACCAAACTCTTCCTGGAACTTGGAAACAAAGTTTACAACCGCATCGGCGGTATCACCATCATAGAAAGCAGCGGTGAAGATAGCACCTTCTACGGCATCCCCACCCAGGTTAACCAGTACCGGAGAATAGAAACCATCGGCACCGAGAATCTGAACGTCCAAACCTTGCTCCTGTGCCTGCTGAGCAATCCTTGCCGCCTCTTCGTAGTACCCACCGATAAACAGTGCTTCCGGATTGCCCTGGGCAATTCGGGTTAACGCGGCACTGAAATCATCGTCTCCATCCGTGAAGCTTTGAATTTCCACCACTTCACCCAAGCCTTCTGCTGTGGCAACAAAGGCATCTCTCAGCGCCACACCATAATCATTGTTGGTGAACATTACAGCAAAACGGGAAACACCCAACTCATCGGAGGCATACTCGGCCAACTGAGCTGCCTGTACTTCGTCGGCCAGGGTATTGCGGAAAATGTATTCCCCTTCCTGAGGAATACCGGTTGCAGTAGATGCGGGAGAAATCATGGGAACACCGGCATCATTGGCAAATGGTGCACCGGCGAAGGTTTCACTGCTAAGTACGGCGCCGATTATTACACTTACATTATCCTGCTCAATCAGCTTGGAAGTAGCATTAGCCGCTTCGGTAGCATCACCACCTGTATCTTCCGGAATCAATCTGATTTGAGCACCATTGATACCGCCTGCCTCATTTGCTTCGTTAATAGCAATTTCCACACCGCGTCTTACACTAACGCCGTAAGATGCAGCACCTCCGGTCAGAGGACCAACAGTACCAATCTTAATCTCCTCAGCATCACCGTTGTTGCTGTTGTCCGGATCCGCATTGTTGTTACCGTTGTCGCCGCAGCCCACCACTACCAGTGCCAGTGTCAGCAGCACAGCAACAAAAAGTAAAAATTTTCTGCCTTTTAACATTCTTTTTTAAACCCCCTCTTATTTACTTTACCCCTGTCTTCACCACTTCAGCGGATTAAAGAAGACAGTGGGACATAAAAAAATATATTCCACATGAAAACAAAAACTCCTCTTAAATGAAAACCGGTCAAAAAAAAATTTTCAGCAGCCATAGTAGTAACGGACACGCTCACCCTAAATTGTATAAGACTTGTCCATTAGTAGAAAATAAACTAGTATTAACCAATTCAACCCGAGGTGAGCCTGTTGCACAGACTATTTAGCTGGAAAAAGCGTAAGCGTCAACATAAAAGCGGTAAGCATATAAGCAACCCCTCCCCGGAATTATCCCGGGACGAGGAGCCTAAACCTACCTATTACACAAAAGAAACCAATGATTTTTGCGGGACAATTATGGATGTCGCCCCCCGCGATACCCAGCAGATGTTGCGGGGCTACAAAAAGCGCTTTCATGAAGACTTGGACTATAACCTGTCATTAATTAAAGAAAGGTTGCCAAGCGACAACCTGACACTGGAACAATTTGTCATCGGCCGGCTCGGCAAAAAAAGAGTGGTAATAGCCTACCTTAACGACCTGGCCAATCCGGACATTGTGGCACAAATCAGAAGCAAGATCCGAGCAATTAAAGCAGACACCCTGCTGGACAGCAGCTATCTGGAAAGAAACATTGAAAATTCCAACCTAAGCCCATTTCCCCAGGTGGAAACCACAATTCAGCCGGATTTAACCGAGGCTGCCCTGATTCAGGGGCGTATTGCCATACTGCTTGACGGCAGTCCGGACATCCTTTTGGCTCCCACCACCTTTTTTGATTTAATGGACACACCGGAAGATGCATACAGCCGCTGGTTTATTGCCGCCAATTTCTTCCGCATTGCCAGGTATATTATGTTTTTAATGGCCGCATCTTTGCCTGCTTTCTATATTGCCCTGACCTCCCACAATCCGGAAATGCTTCCCACCCGACTGGCCATGCTCATTGCCGCCAGCGCCGAAGGCTCCCCTTTTCCCGTATACTTTGAAGCTTTTGTGATGATGGGTGTGGTGGAAGCGGTGAGATTAATCTTAATTCGGGTACCCAACCAGATTGGCTCGGCCATTGCCATTTTTGCCGGCATTGTTTTAGTAGGTGCCGGGATCTCGGCAAGAATTTTTGGAGAAATCATCGTAATGGTTGTTACTTTAACAGCCATTGTTTCTTTTGCCATTCCCAATTATGACCTGCGCTCCGCCGTCAGGATAATTCAGTTTTTCACCATGATTCTAAGCACCATGTTTGGCATGTTTGGCTTTGCCGTGGCCTTCTTCTATATCGGTATCCATCTGGTTTCCCTTAAGTCATTTGGCATCCCTTACATGGCACCTCTTGCTCCGGTGGAGGCCAGCGGTTGGGGGCACACCGTTTTACGGGACAACACCGTTGCCATGGCCCAGGATGAAACCTATCAGCCCCTCTCCAAAGCAGAGACAACTTTAGAAAAAGGTGACCATGATGAATAATAGCCAACGCAGTAAATCCGGAGATACCCTGGATCCGAGGGTACTTACGGTAGTTCTGGCCCTGGCAATCTTTGAATTTGAAATCTTTACCTTTACCCGGGGTCTGGTGGAGATTGCCGGACAGGATGCCGTAATTACAACCTTTCTGGGCGGGACGTTGTTAATACTCCTTACAGCACTTCTGGTAAAGCTGTCCCGCCGGTTTCCCGGAGAGAGTTTCTTTGCCTACAGCAAAAAAGTCTGGGGCAAGCCCATGGGCCTGGTAATAATCGCCTCCTACCTGTTCTACTTTTACACCTTTATGGTTTTGCTTTTTCAAAACTTTGCCAACGCCAACAGGCTGATTTATTTGCAGGAAACTCCTGCTCTGATTCCCTTGATTTTAATGGGTTTGGGCGCAGTGTGGCTGGTTTCATACGGCTTTTCCAGCATAGTGCGTTTCTTTCAGTTGTTTTATCCCTTCTTTGCCATAACAATCATCGTTGTGCTGCTTTTAGGCATAAGAGAGGTCCAGTTTGAAAATTTTTTCCCGATTCTCAGCAGAGGCATTATTCCTGTCCTGCACGGAGCCATCGTCTATGTAGGTTTTAT
The DNA here is from genome assembly GCF_000174415.1 of Dethiobacter alkaliphilus AHT 1. Classification (NCBI taxonomy): domain Bacteria; kingdom Bacillati; phylum Bacillota; class Dethiobacteria; order Dethiobacterales; family Dethiobacteraceae; genus Dethiobacter; species Dethiobacter alkaliphilus. The sequence continues at coordinate 63,533 of NZ_ACJM01000008.1, read as the reverse complement.
TCAGGGGGTGGAAGTACTCTTATTTGTCACACCCTTTCTTAACGACAAAAATAAAATCCTCAAACCTGCATTAGGGGGCATATTTGCTGTTATCCTCTTTAGTGTATTTGCCTCTGTAAATGCCATTGGTGTGCTTGGTGCTGAAAACACTGTGGAGTTTATCTATCCGGGGATCGCCTTACTCAGTGCCATCGAACTTCCCGGCTTTGCGGTGGAAAGATTTGAACTACTTCTGACATTAACATGGCTGATTGCCATTTTTACCACCATGGCCATCTATATCTACTTACTCTCCTTTGGCATCATCGAGTTATTTGGTCTGTCCCACAGAAAACTGACCATCGGCCTTGTAACAGCCGCTATCATTGGCGCCACCTACCTGATACCAAATGTCACCTGGATGTTAGTGCTCCGAGAGTACTACAATTACTTTACTTTAATCTTTATCGCTGTTATCCCTGCCCTCACTTTCTTAATGGCTGTAATCAGAGGCAAGGAGGCAAATGAACATGCGTAAGTGCTGGCTGATACCAATATTATTAATTCTTCTCACCTCAGGCTGCTGGGATGTTCAGGACATAAGAAACAGATCATTTGTTACCGCCATCGGAATAGACGCCACTCAAGATGCAGACGGACCTAAATACAAAATCACCTTTGAAGTGGTCAAGCCCGCCGGAGTCAGACCTGATGCACAAACCCCGGCCAGCATTATTCACACCTTGGAGGCCGACAGTATAAATATGGCCATTGAGCTATTACACGCCAGAGTCGGGCGCCCCGTTACCCTGGCCCATTTAACAGTAATACTAATTGGTGAGGAAAAAGCAAAGGAAGAGGACTTCAGACACATTGCCGACTTCTTTTTTAGGCAACCGGAAGTGCAAAAACGGGTCCGGGTATTGTTTGTACACCAGGCTGAAGCCATGGAGCTGTTAAAAACAAAACCCACATACGAACCGTACCTGTCTGCTCATCTGGTAACACTGGCACAACTTGACAATAAACAATCAATAGTAAGGACCAACCCTCTAATTGAATTTCTTTTGGATTTGCGCAGAACCAACGGCAAAGGCCTGGCATCAAGAATACTGGTTGCCGAAGGAGATATCCCCATCCGCCATGGGGCCGCAATCTTTAACCGCTGGAAACTTTCCGGTTGGCTAAGTAGCAGCGAAACCCAGGCTGCCAACTGGATTGTGGGGGATATCAATGCCACTGTGGAAGGTAAAAAAGCAGACAGTGTCTACACATATCTTGTAGAACAAAAATCTGTCAGACTGGTCCCCCATATTAACGGCGATAAAATCAGTTTCACAGTAAAGCTGCATACTGACGGAACAATCCTGCAACAGCAGGGTGAGCCCTTCGATTTATCTGATCCTGCAGAAACTGCCCAACTGGAAAGCCTGTTATCACAAACAATTAAAAAGCAGGTTGAAGGAGCCATTGCCAAGGCACAGCAAGAGTTTGCCATTGATTATCTGGGATTCGGCATAGCCCTAAACAGAAGACACCCTGATATTTATCAGGATATGGATTGGGACACCATCTTCCCCTCTGTCCCCATAAATGTAGAGGTAAACTCACTGGTTACCAGAACCGGGCTTTCACCATAATAAGCTTCTGTGCCCGCAAATTACTACAATTTTAGTAAAGAAACACCTCTTCCCGGAATATAATTTAGCGGAAAGGGGTGTTGAGGCTGGCCACAAACAACTGCACTAACTTCGAAGCGCTGAAAATTATTGAAGAGAGAGTTGAAGAGTTGGAGGCAATCGTGGCGGACTTACGAAAACAGCTGTCAAAAATCTCTTACGCTCCAGGAGAACAGCAAAAAGAAATTCCCAATCCTTATATCATCACCACCTATAAAAATGCTCCGGAATAAACATGAGCCCACGGGCTCGTTTTTTTTTAGATTTAATACTTTTGTATGACAATCTGCTGCAACAGATGGTAGATTATAGGTGTACTTCCAAACAAAGGGGGGAAATAATATGAAGTCAACAGGCATAGTACGCAAAGTGGACGAGTTGGGCAGAATTGTAATTCCCATTGAACTGCGCAGGGTCTTAAACATTGACATCAAAGACTCACTGGAAATTTTCGTCGAAGGGGAAAAGATAATCCTGAGAAAGTATCAACCGGCCTGTGTTTTTTGTGAAAATGCAGAAGACGTACACCAGCACAAGGGAAGAATGGTATGCCATGAGTGCGCCAAAGAAATTTCCCACAAAGCATCATAAAACGCGTTATTTTTGCCAATAACGCGCACATAGATTCCAAAATATAAAGAGCAGCTTTGCTCTTTTTTTTTGCCCTATTACAGGGGATGCTTCTACCGGATTCCGGAAAAGTCGGGCGTAATCAGTAAATTTAACCCATGGCCCACATCCCTGTGGCACTCTAAACAGGAGCGGTTTTCCTGAATAATTTCATAATGCTTTTTATCTCCCCTAATTAACTTGGCAGCCTGGGGAAACTGCCTATAATCCCCCACATGGCAGCTAAAACAGTTTTGCTCAAAAACCCTGGCTTCTATGGGGGCAGAGTACTGCCCTGTAACATACTTATACATGTTATTAATCCCCCTGGCCTGTGACTCCAGCTTTCCCACAAATCCCCGCATTTCATGACAGAACATACAGTTTACCCCGGAATGGGGCTGCTCTTCCCAGGAAGCCACATAGGGCTCAATAATATGACAGCGGTTACAAAATCCAACGGCTCCGTACGTGGCATAATATACACCTGTAAACAGGAGATATAAACCAACGGCCACGCTAACAACAAGCAGAATAATTTTCCAACCTGTTTTCATCCAATCATCCTCTACACAGAATCTCCTTTCTATAATTTCCCGAAAGTAGCAAACCATACAAAAAAAACACACGCCTGTGTACCTCTCATTAAAAAACAAATTATTTGGCATAATAATTGTGACTTTACAAAAGGGGTGTGCGAAATGGATAGGTTTTTCAGAGGCTTTACCGCAGGAATAGTTGGTGGCGTGGCAATGAATCTCTGGTCGTTAATTGCGGTGTTTGTATTAAACCTGGAAATATTGAGATTTGTTGACTGGGCAAGCATTCTTTTATTCGGTGATTTACCTGCAAACCATGCCGAAGGGGCGGTTGCCCTGTTTATTCAGCTTTTGTGGGTTGGCTTCTTAGGCAGTATCTTCGCTTTTTTGATTCCACAGGTTACATCAAGGGGGTATCTGATAAAAGGAGCGCTGTTTGGGGTTGTATCCGGGTTTTTCATTTATGCAATTCCTATCCTTTTTCAGGTGCCTATTCTCAGGGAACATACACTGGCAACAGTCTTGTCTAATATAACGGGCGGCATCATCTGGGGGTTAACACTGGCCCAAACCCTCCATTGGCTCGACAGGAAAACAAAGGCGCCACAGAAATAGTACGCCTTACCTGTTTGGACTCATTATTTAAAATAGAAAGTTCTGTCGTCTTAATTGCGGCTATTATATTACTTAAAAACAAAGGAATATATAACACCTCTGTATTCTTCCTCCTCCATGATCATAAGCCCCCACTTACCACCTAAATCAGTAACTACTGCGTTTGTTGCCGGAGAATATGTGGTAAGTTGATTGATGCTCTCTAATTCTGAGTTATAAAGACGCAACTCCAAATTATCACCAACATCATCCTCTTGTACAAACAGCACTAATAATTCTTCTTGGTCATTCCAGGCGTAGCTAATGTAGCGACCCTCGCCCTTAAGTTCTGTTACTTCACCGGTATCAACATTAAAGATATTTGCTCCACCATTAAGAGCAATGTACTGGCCGTTAAATAAGAACTCAAGGTCTGTTATTTCAGTGGCGGCTTCTGTGTCCAACGTTTTTTCTTCAGCGTTATCATTAAAGGAGACTATTTTTATTTTTTCATCCTCAAGATAAGCCAGCCTACGTCCCCGACCATTAACGCTAATAGCATGGGGCGCTATGCTTTTTACATCCTCTCCCATGATTAACCCCGTCAGTTCAGTCGCAGGCAATATTATTTCTGCTTGCTTTTTTGCAAAACTATAACTCTTTAAGCCCTTGGGTGTGACATAATATATCCCTGTTTGCTCTTCATTCCAGACAGGCAAAATGCCCTGTGCAAATGTCTCCCCCTCCAGTATTATCTTATGAGTGACATTCAGGGGAAGCTCTAAGTCGGCCACATATATGGCCACCTTGTTATTGATTATTTCTTCTTCTGTAAGTTCTTCGCTGTAATATGAATAAATTAATTTACTGCCATCCGGTGATATCTGTGGCTCAGCACTATAATTGGGATAAACAAGATTACCCTCCTCAAGATCATCAAGGCCGGGAGCGGGAAGCCTCTGTGCAACTGAATCACGCAGTTCTGCCAAATTCTCATGATTCTGGTCCCACTCGTTTAAATCAACAATATAATAAGGGTCTGCCGGAGCTGCGGCTACCTGAAAAATTACGTAGTTTTGATTTAAATCACCTTCTATATACATTGTTACAGAAGGTAAGGTTTTGGTGATTAAGTTAAACAACTCATTATCACCAATCAACAAAGCTTCATTGCCTTCGACTCCATCTGCAGGATTTTGCTGATAATTTTCTTCACTCACCGGCTCATTTGTACAAGACACTAATCCCGTCCCAACCACAGTAAAAATTGCTATCAAGCAAAGTAACCGCAAGCGCTGTTTTATAATTACAGTATTCATCGCCTTAACCTCCATATGGCTTTTTCCTTTACCAAGCTTTTTTCTACTTCTTGCCAATAAACCCTGTTGGTAAAGCTAATAATTTTTAAATAAGAGGAATTACTGGATAAAAGTAGAATAATAGAAAAGCGAAAATTGTCTAAATGTAGCAAAGTTTGGAGTGAACATGTTGGCCTCTGACTTCTTAGAAACACTACAGCTTGGCGGAAGAAGCGAACAGCTTTTAAAAGAATTAAAAGATGAAAAGGAACGGGAGAAGTCTATCTTTTCTCTGATTCCAATTGGTATTGCCGTTGCTCCCAATCGTGGCTGCTATGAAGTAATTCATAACCCGGCATCGGCGGAAATTTTCCGTCTCACAGGCTGGCAGTCCATATCATTTACCAACCCCAAACACCCTCCCATTAGTACTTATCAAAACGGCAAACTCTTAACACCTGAAGAGATGCCCCTGCAACGGTCTGCCTGGAAAGGTGAAAAAGTAGACGATATGGAATTTATGGTGCGTTGGACAGACGGCGTTACAAAATATATTCAGTCAAGCAGCATCCCCCTGTTAAACAGCCAAAGCCAGATCATCGGAGCGTTATGTACGGTTAAAGATATTACACCACAAAAAATTACCAAGCACCAACTACAAGCCCAAAACAAAAACCTGGAGCACATTGTCAGCGAGCGGACAAAGGAGCTTCTCGACATGCAAACGCAATTTTCCCGTTTAAGTCGCCTGGATTTAATGGGAGAGTTGGCAGGCAGCCTGGGCCACGAAATAAGAAATCCTTTGACCACAATACGTGGTTACCTCCAGCTACTTCTGCAAAATAAATCCACCACAGATATTAATACAATCTTTGAAATAATGATTGAGGAACTAGACAGAGCCAACGAAATTATCACCGAATTTCTTTCCATCTCAAAAAGTAAAGCCAGTGAGTTTAAAGACTGCAACTTAAACAATATTATTAACTCCCTGTTCCCACTACTGGAAGCAAGGGGCCTAATGGAAAACATAACCATTAAAACTGAACTAAATGCCATCCCCCTTTTGAAGCTGGATGCTCAACTTATTAACCAGCTCCTTTTAAACCTGGTGCACAATGGTCTGGAGGCTATGGAGGATGGCGGTGTCTTAACAATCCGCACACACCGCACCGACGATGAAGTAGTCCTATCCGTTGCAGACCAGGGACATGGCGTCCCGCCCGAGTACACCGACAAAATTTTAAATCCTTTTTTCACAACTAAGGAAAGCGGTACCGGTCTTGGATTGCCGGTTTGTCTTACCATCGCCAGAAAACACGATGCAAAAGTAAAATGCCAAAGCGATAAAAACGGGACCACTTTTTACGTTCACTTTAAAATTTAAGCACTTAAAAAAAAAACACCGCATCCATTGCGGTGTTTACATTTTAGTATGGTGCGCCTGGCAGGAATCGAACCTGCGGCACACGGATTAGGAATCCGTTGCTCTATCCCCTGAGCTACAGGCGCATTGCTTTACAATTATAACTGAAAACCCTTGTAAAATCAAGTTGCCTGTCCGCTATTCATCCTCCAATTCCCGGACTCGGACGAAGTACTTTTTACCGTTGACACGTACGTTAAACAGCCTGCTGTTAGGTGTGAATATAGATTGCAACAGCGCTCTCGTTTCATAAAGAGCTTGCCTTGCCTGGTAAAAATCAACTTCCTGAAACCTGATGGAATCCCCCGGTTTTAGCTGGGCTACCTTCCAGAGGTCTGCTGTAATAACTGTGGCGATTTTTGGATAACCGCCGGTGGTAGGGCGGTCCGCCATCATAATAATAGGTGTGCCGTGGCCTGGAACCTGCAAAGCTCCCGGCACTACACCATCGGAAATTATATCAGCACTTTCTTTATGGGTCAGCTGCGGCCCATCAAGGCGATACCCCATGCGATCTGATTCGGGGGTAATTTTATACTCGCTGTGCAGCAAGGCATTTAAGGCATCTATGCTAAAATAATCATCCTGAGGGCCTAACATAACACGGACTGATTGTGACTTCGGATATGCAGGGATGGCTTCCGGCAGTAGATAAAGCCCCTCCCTTCCCACAGCAGTGCATGGCTCAAGAGGCAAAAAATCCCCCGCTGCCAGCTCTCTACCGTCAACGCCGCCCAGCTGCCCACGCAGATATGTGGATCTGCTCCCCAAAACTTTGGGGACAAGAATACCTCCTGCAACACACAGGTAGGCACGGCAACCGGCGCTTACAGCTCCCAGGCTTAATTGCTGGCCTGTTTTTACTACAAAACTCTGCCACAGCGGCATTTCTTTACCGTTTAGGAGCACTGGTAGCGGGGCGCCGGTAACTGCCACCATGGAATTGCAGGTAAAGCGAAGTGTGGGGCCGGCCAGAGTAATTTCCAATGCCGCTACTTCGGCGGCATTGCCCAAAAGCATGTTTCCCGTTTGAAAAGCATACCAGTCCATGGCCCCTGCGGCTGGCAGGCCGTATGCCTGCCAGCCGAAACGCCCTTCATCCTGTACAGTACTTAACAGTCCGCCGCTAAGAACTTCAGCTCCCTCCATCTGCAAAGACCTCCGCTTGTGGCTGATATTTTCCCTGGGCGCACAACTCTTCAATGCGGCGATACTCACAGGCATCTACACTGAAAAAGCGCAGATAATTGCCGGCGGAAAACAGAAAAGGTGTTTTAGACAGCGGAGCAAACAGCCGAAGCGGTGTTCTGCCTATTAACTGCCATCCTCCCGGGCTGTCCATGGGGTAAATTCCTGTCTGCTCTCCGGCAATGCCCACTGAGCCGGCGGGAATTTTTGTGCGGGGCACAGAAAGCCTTGGCGTGGCCAACTGTTTTGCCATTCCGCCCAGATAACAGAACCCCGGAGTAAAGCCCAACATATAAATGCGGTAGCGTTTGGCAGTATGTATTTTGATAACTTCTTCTTCTGAAAGGCCCGCATGTTCAGCCACAAAAGCCAGGTCCGGGCCAACGTCTCCGCCATAGAGAACCGGCACATGAAACAGAACCGGCGGTGGCAGAGGGACGGAGTCCATTTCCATCTCCACACGCAGCAGCTCTTCAGCTAACCTTTCCGGCACCTGCTGCAGGGGGTCGAAATAAACCAATAGAGAGCGATATGTAGGTACAGTTTCAACCACTCCGGGAAGCTTAAGGTTTTGCAGTGCATAGTACATATTTCGCACTTTCTGGTTTGTCTGTTCATCTATGGTTTCACCGAATTCCACAGCTAATGCTGAATCTCCGGCCGGCCGGAACTTAATAGCAGCCATGGCTACCTCCTTATAAAAAATTCCATAAAGGAGAGATGGTAACGCCTGCACTTTGCAGGGAGTTTTTTATTTTTCGGGAGAAACTTAATGCCTGCGGAGAATCACCGTGCAGGCAGATGGTATCTGCTTTAACAGTAATGGTTGTCCCGTCGGCCGCTGCTAATTTTTCTTCAAAAACAGCCTGCAGGCAACGCTCTGCCGCCTGGTCTTCATCACTGATTAACGCTTCGGGATGTGAGCGAGGCAGCAGTGAGCCGTCATTTGCATAGTTACGGTCGGCAAAAAACTCTCCGGCAACCCGCAGGCCGTATTTTTTTCCGGCCTGATAAAGTTGGGAATTATACAGAGCCACCAGAATCAGGTCTTGGTCCATGGCCGCAACTGTTTGAGCAGTAACTTCCGCCAGTTCCTGCTCACAACAAGCTAAATTGTACAGAGCTCCATGGAGTTTAACGTGCTGCAGCGGATATCCGTGCAGGTGAGTAAACATTTTTAAGGCACCTATCTGATACACCAGAAAAGCCCTTATCTCATCTTTGCTCATTACCATGGGCCGCCGGCCAAATCCCTGCAAATCTGGAAAAGAAGGGTGAGCACCGATTGCTACCCCCTTTTTACCTGCCAGGGCTACGGTTGTATCCATAACCACCGGGTCACCGGCATGCAGTCCGCAGGCAATATTGGCAGAGGTGATATAATCAAGAATCTCTGCGTCGTCACCTAATTTATACCTACCGTAACTTTCCCCCATATCGCAATTCAGATCCACCTTGGTCACAACGTTACCTCCAATACACCACCATTTGACTAATACGCTTTTCTTTATTTATTTTCCAAATCCTGCTGAATTTAAAACCATTTATATTATAAACCTGTCTGAACCTGTCCTGTCATCCGTACAAATTATGACTGTTTTTTGGACACAGGCTATGTTATGATGATAACAAGTAACTTCGGAAAGGGTGTTCGCTTTGCCTGTAGTCCGAACAGAATCCAATCTTTGCAAAAGGTGCTATGCCTGTGTGCGCAACTGCCCGGTAAAGGCCATCAAGGTGGAAGACGGCCAGGCCAGTGTCACCGAGGCCTCCTGCATAACATGCGGGGCATGTAAAAATGTTTGCTCACAGCAAGCCAAACAAATTCGCCGTGACGTGGACAACGTCAGGCAGCTGCTGGAAAAAGACAGTACCGTGGTGGCCCTGATGGCACCTGCTTTTGCCGCCGCCTTTGACTATACGCCATATCAGGTTTTAGGCGCCATGAAAGAGGCCGGCTTTTCCCAGGTCTGTGAAGTGGCATATGGTGCTGAACTGGTGGCCCGGGAATATAATCGCATGTTTGCCGACAAGCGCCTGGCCGAACCACTGCTCACCTCACCCTGTCCTGCTGTTATTAACCTGATTGAAAAACACTACCCCCGCCTGGTGTCACAACTGATTCCGGTGGTTTCCCCCATGATTGCCGCGGCCCGGCTGGCCCGGAAAATATATGGGGAACGTATCAACACCGTATTCATCGGCCCCTGTGTGGCAAAGAAAAGTGAAATAAACCATCCATCCGTCTCCGGCGACGTTGATTATGCACTGACTTTCTCCGAACTGAAAGAATTGCTAAGTGATCGCAACTGCACCCCCGGCATAGCCGCACCTGCCGAATTTGACGGTTGGGGCGCAACCCTGGGAGGGGCTTTTCCCCTGGCAGGGGGCTTGCTTAAGGCGGCCGGTCTGGAAAACGACATTCTGGCAGAACAGTTTGTTGTGGTGGAAGGCCGGCAGGAAGTGATGGAAACACTGCATGCCATTGAAACAAAACAGTTTTCTCCGGCTCTGATAGACATCCTTTATTGCAGGGGCTGCATCGATGGCCCCGACCTGCACAATTCCCAGTCTTTAAACCAGCGCAAAAAAAAGGTTATTGATTTTATCCGGCAGAGGCGCCCGGCCGTTAAAGAACCTCCCGAGGCCGGTAAGATTAAATTATCCAGAAAGTTCATCGCTTTGGCACAAAAAGCCCTGCAGCCCAGCGAGCATGAAATCCGGGATATTTTAAAAGCCACCGGCAAATTCAATGTCTCCGATGAATTAAACTGCGGCGCCTGCGGGTACGACACCTGCCGGGACAAAGCAAAAGCTGTTTATCATGGACTGGCGGAAGCCAACATGTGCCTGCCGTTTTTACTGCATAAATCCGAACAGGAAATCGCTCATTACCGTCAGGAAATCCAGCTGATGGAAACCTTTCAGGGCATATCACAGCAAATTATCGGCGATTCCAAAAAAGTTAAAACGGCCAAGAATTTTGTCCTCAAAGCAGCACAAAGCGCATCAACGGTTTTATTACTGGGTGAAAGCGGCACCGGTAAAGGATTGTTTGCCCGGGCCATCCACTTTAGCGGCAACCGTAAGGACGGACCCTTTATTAAAGTAAACTGCAGCGCCATTCCGGAAACCCTGTTGGAGTCGGAGCTTTTTGGCTACGAAGAAGGCTCTTTTACCGGGGCCCAAAAAGGCGGCAAAATAGGTAAGTTTGAACTGGCTAACGGCGGAACCATTTTCCTTGATGAAATCGGGGATATGCCCTTTAATATGCAGGCAAAAATGCTGCGCGTCCTGCAGGAAAGGGAGATTGAAAGGATTGGCGGTCACCACAGCATCCCCATTGATGTGCGGGTTATTGCCGCCACCAACAGGGATTTGCGAGAAGAAATCAAAGCCAACCGTTTCCGCGAAGACCTGTATTACCGCCTGGATGTTCTCAGCATCTCCATACCCCCGCTGCGAGAGATGGCCTCCGACATTCCGGTATTGACACAGAGCCTGATTGAACGGATCTGCAAAAAACATCATGTCCCTCCCAAAAAGGTAAGCGAAGAAGTAATGGGAGTGTTTTGTCGCTACCCCTGGCCCGGCAACGTCCGTGAGCTGGAAAACATGCTGGAGCGGCTGCTGAATCTGGTGGAGGAAGACATCATAAACATTGACCACCTGCCGGCCCACCTTTGGCAGCACATCCAAAGCTCCCGCTACCTAGCCTCCGGACACAGCCTGGACAACATGACCTCGGAAGTGGAGCGGGATGCAATTATTAATGCGCTAAAAGCAACTAAAAACAATCGTTCCAAAGCAGCTAAACTGCTGGGACTCCACCGCTCCACCTTTTATGAAAAACTCAAACGCTATGACCTGCTTTAAACAGCTTCTGAAAATAACGTCCTGATTTTGGACGTTATTTTTATTAAAAAGCAACGCCCGGGCAGTAGGTATTAGTGAAAATATTAACTTGTGTCTGGCTAACCAAACACTGTCCGATTTCATATACAACCTCCCCTTTGTCAATAGATACAGCACTAAAATTTTGTGAAAATTTTAACTGTACAATTTTGGGACACTTTTGTACAAAAGTGTCCCGTTCTGTTCTTCAAGACAAAAGCCCTAATTTTACTGAATTTTTAAGCTGTACTATAGCTTGGCATCATTTTTGCTCATTAAAGGCGTGAACGGCGACTGTCCGATTGTCTCAAAACATGACACCCAGTGTCCTGTTACTTTACAGTTAGCAGAGGCCGACAGTGAACCCGTTCATCTGCCCGGCCTAAAATAATATTCAAAAGGGGGATGTTTATGGCTTTGGAGGCTGCACACGAAAAATGCACGGATTTTATAGCAAACGGCACTCATCACAAAATGGAGGCCCTGATGCAGAAGTATCAGGGGAAACCGGAAATGCTGATTACCGTGCTGCAACAGGCACAAGACATTTATGGTTTTCTTCCGGAAAGCGTATTGCTGCGCATCGCTGAAGCACTGGATCTTTCCATGGCAAAAATCTATGGCGTTGTAACTTTTTATTCCCAGTTCCACCTTAAACCTCGTGGACGCAACGTAATCCGAGTTTGCCAGGGAACTGCCTGCCACGTACGGGGTGTTGGCAGAATTATGGATAAAATCAAGGAGGAGTTGGGCATCGCCGAAGGGGAAACATCGGAAGACTTGCGCTTTACCCTGGAATCGGTGGCCTGCATTGGCGCCTGTGGACTTGCACCGGTGATTATGATCAACAATGATACCCACGGACGTCTCACTGCGGACCGCGTCAAGTTAATCCTTCCCCTGTATGAATAAGCCAACCTTTTGGAGGTGAACCCATGAAAAAACTAACCAATAAAGATGAATTGCAGGCCTTGCGCCAGCAGGCACAGCAAGAAATTGCCGAGCGCAATCAAAATAAAAACCGGATTATTGTGGGCATGGGTACCTGCGGGATTGCTGCCGGTGCCCAGGACGTAGTCAATGAAATATTAAAAGAGCTGCAAAGGCGCCACATCACCAATGTGGAAGTGGTCAGAACGGGCTGCATCGGTATGTGCGAGCGAGAAGTACTGATTGATGTGGTTCGCGCCGGTGAAGACCGCGTCACATATGGCCAGGTAGTCCCCCGCGATATCCCGCGGATTATCGGCGAACATATCGTCAATGGCCGCATCGTTGAAGACATGGTTGTAGGTCGGCTTACCGCCGTCTAGAGTGTAGCATGTAAAGTTGATAAAGAAAGGGGACTGAACCTATCGTGACCTTTTATCGTGGACACTTGCTGGTATGCGGGGGAGAAGGCTGTACCTCCTCCGGTTGCAATGAAGTACATGGGGCGTTTCGCGAAGCGATGCGCAAAAAGAAGATAGAAGATGAGATTAAAATTGTTCAGACCGGTTGCCATGGCTATTGTGAAAAGGGCCCGCTGGTGGTGGTTTATCCGGAAGGCGTAATGTACAACCGGGTGGGCGTAAAAGATGCCTCCGAAATTGTAAACGAACATCTGGTGAAAGGAAAGCCCGTAACCCGCCTCTTCCTCACCGATCCCATTTCCGTTGACCAGGTACCCAAATACGAGGAACTGGATTTGTTCAGAAAACAGCATCGCATTGCCCTGCGCAACTGCGGCATGATGGACCCTGACAGCGTCAATGAATACATTGCCAGAGGCGGCTACTCCGGCCTGGCCAAGATGCTGGATACCATGCAACCGGCAGAGGTAGTTAATGAGATTAAAGAGTCAGGGTTGCGCGGACGGGGCGGCGGTGGTTTTCCCACCGCCACCAAGTGGGAGTTTTGCTCCAAAGCTAAAAGCAATAAAAAGTACATCATCTGTAATGCCGACGAGGGTGACCCCGGTGCTTTTATGGATAGAAGCCTTTTGGAAGGCGACCCGCATAGTGTGCTGGAAGGAATGATTATTGCCGGTTATGCCATTGGCGCCGATGAAGGGTACCTTTATATCCGCGCTGAATACCCGCTGGCCATTAAGCGGATCCGAAACGCCATTAACCAGGCCAAGGAATTAGGCCTCTTAGGCGAAAACATTCTCGGCTCCGGCTTTAACATGGAGCTGAAAATTAAGGAAGGTGCCGGCGCCTTTGTTTGCGGGGAAGAAACGGCCCTCATTGCCTCCATCGAAGGAGAGCGCGGCGTACCCCGTTCCCGTCCCCCCTTCCCTGCAATAAAAGGCCTGTTTGGCAAACCCACCATCATTAACAACGTGGAAACTCTGGCCAACATCCCTTACATCATTGACCAGGGCGCCCAAACTTTTGCTTCGGTGGGTACGGATAAGAGTAAAGGCACCAAAGTATTTGCTCTCACCGGCAAAGTTAAAAACAGCGGTCTGGTGGAAGTACCCATGGGCATTTCTGTACGGGAAATTGTCTATGAAATCGGTGGCGGTACTTTTGAAGGCAAAAAATTTAAAGCGGTACAAACCGGCGGACCCTCCGGAGGCTGTCTGCCAGAGAGCAAACTGGATCTGCCCATTGACTACGACTCCCTGGCCAGTGCCGGCACCATAATGGGTTCCGGCGGCCTGGTGGTGATGGACGAAGACTCCTGTATGATCGATGTGGCCAAATACTTCCTCACTTTTACCCGTAAGGAATCCTGCGGCAAATGCACACCCTGTCGTGAAGGCACCATGCGCCTTTTGGAGATGCTGGAGAAAATCACCGCCGGCGAAGGGGAAATGGCAGACCTGGACAGACTGGAACGGCTGGCCAAAACCATTAAAACCAGTGCCCTCTGCGGCCTGGGCCAGACGGCACCAAACCCGATACTCAGCACCTTACAATATTTCCGCAAAGAATACGAAACCCATATTAAGGATAAGAAATGTCCCGCCGGTGTATGTCAGGCCCTCTTCTTCTACCGCATCGACGACCATATCTGTGTGGGCTGCGGCGTATGTATCAAAGCATGCCCCACCGATGCCATTGAAGGAGAGCGCAAGCAGGCACATCATTTGGATATGGAAAAATGTATTAAGTGCGGCGGTTGTGTAGACGCCTGCCCGTTCCATGCCGTAATTAAGGAATAAACCCTTACCTGAAGGAGAGTGATGAACACGTGGAAATGGTCACTTTAAAGATAGACGGCCACGATGTCCTGGTGGAAAAGAACGCAACTATTCTCCAGGCTGCAGAAAAGGCCGGCCTGAAAATTCCCACCCTCTGCTATCATCCAGCCCTGCGCCCCGACGGCAACTGCCGCGTCTGCGTGGTGGAAGTAGCCGGAGCCCGCAGCCTGATGGCCGCCTGTATTGCACCGGTAACAGATAAAATGGTGGTCAACACCAATACCCCGCTGGTCAGGGAAGCTCGACGTACCAATCTGGAACTGATTCTGGCCAATCATCCCCTGGAATGCCCCACCTGCAAACGCAACCTGAACTGCGAACTGCAGCAACTGGCGCTGGACATGGGGGTCTCAGAAGTACACTACCAGGGCCGCCAGCGCGAACTACCCATGGATACCTCCAGCCCTGCACTGGTTCGCGAACCAGATAAATGCATCTACTGCGGCCGCTGCGTCCGGGTTTGCAGTGATGTGCAGGCCGTAAACGCTCTGGATTTCTTTAACCGGGGCTTTGACACCGAGGTGGGGCCTCCCCCCGGGTATAATCTAAACGACAGCGTCTGTGTCCAGTGTGGCCAATGCGCCACCACCTGTCCGGTGGGTGCAATTTATGAAAAATCTGTGGTGGATGACGTTTGGCAGGCCATAGCCGACCCCAATAAACATGTGGTGGTGCAGGCAGCACCGGCAGTACAGGTAAGCATTGCCGAAGCTTTGGGCCTGGAGCCCGGCACCCCCATGGCCGGCAAGATGGCCGCTGCTCTGCGCCGCCTGGGCTTTGACCGGGTTTTTACCACTGAATTTACCGCCGACCTGACCATTCTGGAGGAAGGCACTGAACTGTTGGGACGCCTGAAAAATAACGGCGCCCTCCCCCTCATTACCTCCTGCAGCCCTGGCTGGATTAAATTTATTGAACACAACTTCCCCGAACTATTGGAAAACCTTTCTACCTGTAAATCACCGCAGCAAATGTTCGGCGCTCTGGCCAAAACCTATTATGCTGAGAAAAACGGCATCGACCCCTCCAAGATCTACTCCGTATCCCTGATGCCCTGTACTGCCAAAAAGTATGAAGCGGCACGGCCGGAGATGAATTCCAGCGGCTACCGTGATGTGGATGCGGTGATCACCACCCGGGAGCTGGCCCGGATGATTCATGAAGCATCTTTGGATATCAACAAACTTGCCGATGAGCAGTTCGACGCTCCCTTTGGTATGCTAACCGGCGCCGCTACCATCTTTGGCACCACCGGCGGTGTGGCGGAAGCGGCTCTGCGCACCCTTTATGAACTGGTAAACGGCCAGGAAATGCCCACCATGGAGTATGAACCGGTGCGCGGCCTGGACGGCATTAAAGAGTCCTCGGTTAATCTGGGGGGCACCGACGTTAAAATCGCCGTTACCAGCGGACTGGCCAACGCCCGGGAAGTATTAAACCGGGTAAAAAACGGCGAAGCAGAATATCATTTTATTGAAATCATGGCCTGTCCCGGCGGCTGCATCGGCGGCGGCGGCCAGCCCATTAAAAACGGCTCTGATAACCGCGTGGCCCGTGCTGCCAGCATCTACAAAGTAGATGCCGCAAACAGGGTTCGCAAATCCCATGAAAACTCCGCGGTAAAACAGCTCTACAAAGAATACCTGGGCGAGCCCAACAGCCATAAAGCCCACGACCTCTTACACACCCATTACACTCCGCGGAACCGTTACTAAGCTTCCCTTCCACTAATCTCCTATATATACTCCTTCTTCACGCCCGGGCCGGGCCTCCCCCAGCCCGGGCCCTTTCTTTTGGGACAGGGGGACAGGTCAGCTGTCCCACTTTTCCCCTGGTTAGCCTTTGCCGAAGGAGCAGTGGGGAAAGCGACAGGTGGGGCAGTCCAGGCAGAGGCCGCCGTGACCCAGGCGGGTGATATCGGTACGGGTGACTGTTTCACCGGCTACAATGCGGGGCAGGATGATGTCAAAGACGGTGGCCTGATGATACATGACGCAGCCCGGCAGGCCCAGGATGGGAACGTTGTCCAGATAAGCCAGAAGGAACATGGCTCCGGGGAATAAGGGTGTCCCGTAAGTTATGATTTGAGCTCCTGTTTGTTTGACACCACCGGGGGTGGCATCATCGGGATCCACCGACATGCCGCCGGTCACCACCACCATCTCGGCGCCCTGACTTATCTGCTCTTTAATTTTGGTGGCAATTTGCGCCGAATTATCGGAAAGCAAATCATGGCGGATAACCGGACAGCCGATGTTTTCCAGCTTGTCCCTGACCATGGGGCCGAAACAGTCTGTGATGCGCCCGCTGTACACTTCATTGCCGGTGGTAATTATCCCGGTTTTCAACTGACGGTACGGCTTAATCTCTATAACCGGCCCACTCTGTGCGCAGATTTCTTCCACTTGCTCAACTTTTTCTTGTTTGATTATCAGGGGTATGACTCTGCAGCCCGCCACCGTCTCTTCTTTTTCCACAGCTATGTTGGTATGGCGGGTAGCCAGTGTTACTTCCTCTATGGCATTAATCTCTGAGAGCACCTCTACATTAATTTTTAAAAGTCCCCTTTGTGCAGATTTTAGATTAACTCTACCCTCTTTGGGCTGAGTGAGGAACAGATTCTTTCCCGCGGCCGCCTCGCATATGCGGATAGCTGCATCATTTTCATGCAGACTGTTTTTGTCACACTCCCAGACATAGAGGTTTTCCTTGCCGATTTTTAAAAGTTCCGGCACATCTTCTTCTTTGACCACATGACCTTTTTTGAAGGCCGGCCCTTTAAATTCTCCGGGTACTATTTTGGTGACATCATGGCAAAGAACCATACCCACAGCTTCAGAGGTTTTTATTTTCCGCATCAGGTTTCACCTCTTTTGCGGTGGGCACAGACGATTTCCGCTAAGATACTAACGGCAATTTCTGCCGGAGTTTGAGCACCGATATCCAAACCTATTGGGGAGTGCACCTTTTCCACAGCTTTCTCGGCTACTCCTTCATCAATAAGTTCCTGCAGCACGGTTTTAACTCTGCGCCTGCTGCCAATCATGCCGACATAGGCTGCAGGCTTTTCTGCAACAGCTTTCAGACAAAGCTTGTCATGGCGGTGGCCTCTGGTCACAATAACAATATAAGTGTTCTCCCATGTGGTTATGGAATCTAAGGCCGGCACAAAGTCAGCACAGATTACCCGCTCCACATGGCCAAACCGATGGGTGTTGGCAAAAGCAGGCCTGTCGTCCACCACTGTTACATGATAGCCCAGCTCTTTAGCCATTTTGCTTAGCGGCAACGCAATATGTCCACCACCGAGAATAATTAGCTCCAACTGCTTTGCTGCCGGTTCTGCAAAAATTTGCAGGGAGCCCTCTTGTGTCAGTAACGGTTGCTCTGGCTTACTTAATTTATCATGGATTGTTTTTATTAATAAGGCACACTCGTTTTCAGCATAAAAAGTGGCCGTTTCATCCTGGGCTTTAGAGGATTTTCCGCACACCTTAACCTGTTTATCTTTTGTCTCCAAAACCGTAACTAAAACGGGTTGGCGGTTATGCTCTAAGGCGAGCAGGTAATTAAGCATTAATGCTTTTTCCCTGTTGTCCCCCGGCGGTAGGATTTCTATCAGCACCTCCATCACGCCGCCGCAGACCATCCCTTCTTCTGCTGCCGTCTCCTGGGTCATATTTACCGTATATCTTGCAGGTTGTAAGTTATCCAGGGCAAGCAAAGCCTGGCGCCTGACTTCTGCTTCACCGCAGCCGCCGCCCACAGTTCCAAAGATTTGCCCATCCCGGGTTACCAGCATTTTTGCGCCCGGCTTGCGGGGTGTAGAACCCCGCACGTTAATAATAGTCACCAAAGCTGCCGGTTCTTCACCGGTGCAGATTTTTTTTAAGGCTCTTATTAATTGCTCATCCATAACTCTTCTCTCCTGCCTAAATAAATCAGCGCTTCCAAAACACCGCCGGCCACACAACGAGCCTTATCCGAGATGGTAAAACAATATTCTTTTACCCCTCTGGGGTCGATATCACCAATTTTACATCCTGCCGTAACCTGCAGTCCTGTTTTCATAATTCCCCGTAATACTCCGGAAATGGGTGCACAAATTACTTCTTTGCCCACCGCAGCCACCGGCTGGCCCTGAGTTACCAAATCACCGATTTCCTGCAGACCACGAAATTGGCCGGCCACCGGTGCCCGCAAAAGCCGCTGTGTGGTATAACCCTGGATCTCACCGGGTACTCCCGTATTAGGCGCAGCCGCTCCTTTATAGAGCACGCGACCCAAATCATGGCCCCTTTGTGTTTCAATGACGGCCTGTACATTTCCTCCTGCGGTAAAGCCCGGGCCCAGCCCTATGGTAACCGGCGCATCGTCTATGGAAGTGCCCAGGTTCTGCTTGGCCATCACCGCATCCACCACCGCCTGAGGCTGTAACTGCACTAGCGCCTCCCACTGCGGGTCGGCCAGAACACAGATTCTCTCGGCCTTTAGGATTGCAGCCACATCATCTATCCCTCCGGCCAAGACGGCCTGCACCCCTTCCACCGTCTGCTCACCACGGTATACGGCTTCGGCAAAAGAAACACTGCGACGAATCACAGTGGGCTGAAAAGTCTCCAGCATCAAAACGGCAAAGCCGCACTGAAAAAGCCGGTGGGCCACACCGCTTGCCAAATCTCCCGCTCCTTTAATGATAACCAGTGGTTTCTTCATAATCAGCTTCCCTTTAGTTTCTCATAATCTTCCCAGTTATCGATATCAAAGACCACGCCTGGATCCTCCACATCCACCCGGTGAACTTCCTTATTAAAGCGCTTTATCAGCTGCCTGCCGCCCACATCGCCTCTGAGAGAATTAAAGTACGGCAGAAACTGTTTGGCAAAAATGACCGGGTTTCCCGGAGTTTCCTCATGGTAAGGAACAACAATTCCCCGCTGATGTTTAAAGGCCGCTAGTAAAATATCAATGGTTTTACCAGTTACAAGAGGCTGATCGCCCAGGGCAAACAGAACACCTTCAGGCGGAGAATCTTGGGCTAAAGCTTTAAGGCCTGCTCTAACAGATGTACTTTGCCCGCAGGCGTACGCTTTATTTTTAACGATCTGTACCGGCAGACCCTGTAGTGCGGCAGATACTTCCTCAGAGGCCGCTCCCACCACCACCAGGACCTGCTCCACATTGCTGTTGACCACGGTTTCCACCGCGTGACGGATTAGCGGACGTCCCTGATAATCCAGCAATTGCTTTGGTCTTTTCAGGCGGGATGATGTTCCCGCCGCTAAAACAATGGCGGCAATCATTTCAAATGACCTCCTTAACAGGGTCCGCTTGCAAGGCAGCACCAAAGCTGACGATAGCAGGGTTTTGTGCTGTAATTTTTGTGGCAATGTCTCGGGCCGTATTTGCCTCTGCCGCTGTTTCCACTTTGTTTATGAAAGGAATCCACCTGGCTTGCGGTGGGATGTTTTTCAGGTAACCGGCATTGCTGGTGATAACGTCAGCAACCATCTTTGCTGTTACCCTGCTTCCCAAAGCTGCCCCGGCAATTTGTGCCACCAGTTCCGGCCGGTGAACATTCTCAGCAGTGAGGGGGCGTCCGATACAGTCAATTCCCGTTACCGGAACTACCAAAGTGGTGTCCGGGGGGATAGGAGGCTCATGCTCAGCCGGAGCTTTAAAGGGCTTGCCCGAAGCCCCATCGCACTCTGCAATAATCAGTGCCGCTTCAGTTTCAGCCAGGACTTTAAACAGCGAAAAGTCCAACCCCAACAACTTGCCGCCCAGCCTGGATCTGCCGACAACAATCACGGTGTTTTTAGCAAATGCACTGTTTATTTTGCGCTGCAGAATGCTTGGCTTTGCTGCAACCACCACACTCATGCCTTGAGGCTCATATATTTTTGTGGTGGTTGTGAGAATGGTTTTAATGCCTCGCTGCTTAGCTTCGGCGGCCATGGCAAGCATGACGGAAGTTTTTCCGCCCGCGCCGGTTAAAGCGATAATTTCCTTTGCCGTGCAGCAAAAAGTCTCCAGAAACTGCATCTTATCCCGACCTTTCATTACAGGGAAAAAAGGAGCTCCTTTGAGCTCCGGTGAAAAGTCTATAAGGAACGGATAACCAATTTTTCAGGGGTTATGGGCAGGTCGGTGACTCTGACGCCCATGGCATTGTAGACGGCGTGAACAATGGCGGGAGCCGGAGTGTTGGTAACAACTTCACCGATGGACTTGGCGCCAAAGGGTCCTGTGGGCTCATAACTTTCCTCAAAGGAAACACGAATCTTGCCCACATCTTTTCTGCCGGGAATTTTGTACTGCATAAATGAATTGGTTTTCATCTTACCCCGGGCGTCATAGCGAACATCTTCAAAAAGTGCCATGCCAATACCCTGTGCCAGGCCACCTTCTGCCTGGATTCTGGCCAAATTGGGGTTAATTACTTTACCGCAGTCCACCACGGCCACATACTGAATTAAGTCTGTTTTCCCCGTTTCTTTATCCACTTCCACTTCCGCAAAACCGGCCACAAAGGGAGGCGGCGATATGGGGATACCATGGGATGCATTACCCACCAACTGGCGCGGATTCACACCTATGGTAAGTCGCTCGGCTATTTCTTTTAGGCTGATCTTTCTTTTGCCATCCACCATCTGCACCATGTCCCCGGTAAATTCCATCTCTTCAGGGGACACCAGCAAAAATCCGGCGGCGCTTTCTATAATCCGGCGTTTTAAATCTTCTGCCGCCTTAACCACTGCCATGCCTGTTACATACGTGGTATTGGAAGCATATGAGCCAGGATCAAAGGGCGATATATCCGTATCCGCCGCATGTACCGTAATGTTTTCCAGGGGAGTCTGCAAAATTTCTGCCGCCATCTGGGTAAGAATTGTATCACTTCCCGTACCCATGTCGGCAGAACCGACAAATAGTGAATAATCGCCGTTATCATTTAAACGGACTGTGGCGGAAGCAGTATCAATATCGGCAATCCCCGATCCCTGCATGGCCACCGCCATTCCCACCGCTCTTACCTTGTTGCCCTCTTGCCTGCGGGGATACTTTTCATCCCAGCCAATCATTTCTTTTCCCTTTTCCATGCATTTGTGCAAAGTGGAGCTGACCAGTCCTTCGGTAATATAAACCAGAGATTTTTCCCCTTCTTTAATTACGTTTTTAGCCCTGATCTCACAGGGATCCATTGCCAGCTCATCAGCTAACTTGTTAACCGCATTTTCCAGCGCAAAGGCTCCCTGAGGCGCGCCGTATCCCCTAAAAGCCCCCGCCGGCAGTTTGTTTGTATATACCACATTGCCCTCAAAGCGGACTGCTCTGGTCTTACTATACAGCGGCAGCGTTTTTTGCCCCACGACGCTAAAGGTGGTGGGCGCATGCTCTCCATAAGCTCCTGTATCGGAGAGTCCCTCCATATCAACTACCCTGATATAGCCGTCTTTATCTGCCCCCAGCCTGACTTTGATACGCATGGCATGGCGGCTGTTTGTGCAGCCAAAGGTTTCCTTACGGTCATAAACGATTTTGGCCGGCTGGCCTGTTTTCATAGTGACCAGAGCGGCAAAACACTCCACCACCGCTGTCTGTTTTCCTCCAAAACCACCGCCGATACGGGGTTTAATCACTCTGATTTTACTTGCCGGTATTTGCAGGGCCCTGGCCAAAATCCTTCTGACATGGAAGGGAATTTGCGTGGAACTTACCACCACCAGCCTGCCTAAATGATCATAATGGCTAAAAGCCCGAAAGGTTTCCATCATGGCCTGGGATACAGCATGTATATAACTGGTTTCTTCAATCACCACATGACAGTTCTGCAGTTCCTTTTTTACATCTCCCACCTGGACCTTATGTGTGCAGGCAATATTTTTATCCTGCTGCATGCCGATGTCGAAGTTACAGTGCAGATCTTTTTCGGGGTGAATAACCGACGGGTGCCCCGCTGCTTTTTCAAAGTCCAGGACCGGCTCCAGTACATCGTACTCAACTTTAATCAGCTTCATGGCCTTAAGCGCCGTTTCCTCGTCCACTGCAGCAACAATGGCTACTTCATCCCCCACATATCTGACAATGTCCTCCAGAATCAGCCGGTCATAAGGAGAGGGTTCGGGATACGTTTGCCCCGCTGTACCAAACCTCACCGCGGGTACGTCCTCATATGTAAGGACACATTCCACCCCGGCCAGTTTTTCCGCTTTGGTTTTATCGATTGCTTTAATTTTGGCAAAGGCATGGGGGCTGCGCAAAATCTTTACAATCAAGGCATTTGCCGGTGCCAGATCTTCGGTATACACAGGTTTTCCGGTGGCTATGGCAAGTCCATCGGTTTTAGGTACACTTTTGCCCACAATTTTCATTTGCTTATGCCACCCCCAGATATTTCTTAACTGCCCGTAATTGTCCCATATAACCGGTACAGCGACACAGGTTACCGGTTAAATAATGGATGATTTCTTCCTCTGTGGGATTATGCAGTTCATTTTTCATGGCCAGAACCGTCATAATAAAGCCGGGATTACAGAACCCGCACTGGTCTGCTCCCTCAGACACCAGAATGCGGGCAAACTCTTCGGCATCTTCAGATACCCCTTCCATGGTGGTAATCTGTTTGTGCTGGACACGCACAGAAAGAGTTGCACAGGATAAAACCGGCCTGCCATCAACCCAAACGGTACACAGACCGCAGCAGGTTGTATTGCAGCCCTTCCGCACACTATGGAGCCGGTGGGCCCGCAGGGTATCTGCCAAAAGCTCATCCTCTTTAACATCAAGGACTACTTCTTTACCATTTAAAATAACTTCTATTTGCATTGCATTACCTCCGTGACCGCTCTTTTCACCAATGCTCTGCAAACTATCTGTCGATATTCTGCGCCGGCCCTGGCATTGGTGCCAAAAGTCAGCTCCTCCACCACCGTATCTGCTACCCCATCTAATGCAAAACCATCTGTCAACTGTTTGCCTGCCTGATGCGCAATGGCCGCTTTTCTGGGTCTTGCGCCCACAGCAATGAGCCACTTATCATCCAACCTGGAGACGGCAACGTTTAAGATGGGAAAATCACTTGCTGCTTTACGCAGGTGCTGATAAGAGGCCTGCCTTTGATTATGGGGAATCAGCACCCGGATTAAAACATCTTTTTCTCTGGGCCTCTTTAAAAAATCAGCCAATGGCATTCTGCCCGCTTTATATAGTTCAATTTCGGCATCCAGTGCCAACAAGGCGGTGATTAAATCAGAGAAACCGTAATGGGAAAATACAGAGGCTCCCACAGTAACAATGTTTCTAAACTGCACTCCCAGCACATTGCTCACAGCTTTGGACAGCATGCCGTTAAAGTGCTCAGCTATTATCGTACTAACTTCCAAATCCCTGAAGGTTGTCATGGCCCCAATCTCAATGTATCCGTCCTGCTCTTTTATGTAATTTAAGCCCAGAAGAGACAAATCCAAAGCTGTCCGAATTCTTTTGGAACCAAGCCTTAAAAAAGCTGTCCCGCCCAGAATACGGTTGTTTCTTCTCTCAAGTAAAAGTTGATATGCTTCTTCCACACTGCCGGGCCGGACATATTCCTGAATTGAAAACACCGCAAAACCTCCCCACTTTAAAGGCGCGCAGCTGTTGCTCAGATTAAGAGCAAAACCGCACGCCTTACCATTGGAATTATTTAACCTCGTGTGCAGCCTTTGGTAGTTATATTTTACAGTATACCATACTAACAGGCAAATACTGCAAGGCGCACATGTTCTGCTACAGGCCTACAGATACAAATCCCGCTCCCCCTGATCAAGCCGATTCAGGCGCTCTGCGGTAACCTCCCGGACTTTAGGGTTTTCAATCTCATCCAGATGCCGACGAATGGTTTCCTCTCCCACAGCCCGGGTGTCCGGCGAAGCATAGTCCAGCAAATATTCCTTAAATGTCAAAAGCGCATTGGGTTGGCAGACGTTTTGAATCTGGCCGTTTTTGGCCAATGCCATAAACCGGTCTCCGGTGCGTCCCTGCCGGTAACAGGCGGTGCAGTAGCTGGGCAGATACCCGGACCCACAGACACTTTTTAATACCTCGTCGGGGCTGCGGTGATCATCTACGCTAAACTGAGGCGCCGCCTCGTCTTCTCCCACCGCCATGCTGTCTTCGCGTCTGTAGCCGCCCACGCCGGTGCAGCTGCCGGCAGAAATCTGGGAGATACCGTAATCCAGCAATTTATCCCTTAACTGTGGACGCTCCCGGGTGGAGAGAATTAATCCGGTATAAGGTACCGCCAGCCGGATAACGGCGATTAATCTGGCAAACTCCTGGTCTGTGACCAGATGAGGAAACTTACTTAAATCCATGCCTTCCGCCGGGCGCAAGCGGGGCACCGAAATGGTATGGGGCCCCACACCGAAACGCTCTTCCAAATGCAGCGCGTGCTGCAGCATGGCCAGCACTTCATATTTAAAATCATACAAACCAAAGAGCACACCAAAACCCACATCATCAATGCCTGCTTCCATGGCCCGGTCATGGGCAGTGGTGTGCCAGTCATAATCTGCCTTGGGCCCGGCCGGATGGACTTCTTGGTAAGTCTCTCGGTGGTACGTTTCCTGAAAAAGAATATAAGTGCCGATATCGGCTTTTTTCAGCCGCGCATAATCCTCCATCGAAGTGGCCGCCACATTGACATTAATCCGGCGGATACTGCCGTTTTTAAATTTAAGGCCGTAGATGGTGCTAATGCACTCCAGAATATAGTCCATGGAACACTCAGTGGGATGTTCACCCGCTTCCAGCGCCAGTCGTTTATGCCCCAGGTTTTCCAGCACTTCAACCTCGTTTTTTAGCTCCGCCATGGACAGCTTACGACGTCTAAATAAATTTTTTTGCTGATAACCGCAATAAGTGCAGCTGTTTACACAGTGATCACTTACATAAAGCGGAGCAAAAACCACCACCCGTTTGCCGTAAATTTTTTGTTTTACCTCTTTGGCGGCGGCAAAGACTTCTGCCAACAGCTCTTCATCCTCCACCTGCAATAAGATGGCCACCTCTTGTGGTGTGAGGCCTTTGGCCTGCCGCGCTTTCTCAATTACCTCCAGAACATGGCTATGGGAAACTGCCTTGCCATTTTTTAGCCAGGACCAAATTTGACCGTCTTTGATAAAATCCGCCTCTTCCCACTGGTCATGCCTCATTGCCGCCAGATTATTCCCCATAATTAATCCGCCTTTCTGTCTTTGTCTCTGCCAAAAGCAGCTGCTGCATGGCAGGGAAAGGTGAGAGCGCCCGGGGTAGAATCCCCATCAAATGCGCTATGGCTACCCCGTAATTGACAATACCTACACCGGCCTCTTCAGCCTGGGCAATACGGGCCAGCATTTCGCGGCGGTTGGTCATACAGCCCCCGCAATGAATCACCAACTTGTAATCCTTTAGCTCTTCTGCAAAGCCCTGTCCGCTGCACCAGGTAAGATCCAGTTCACCGCCCACCGCCTGCTGCAGCCAGCGCGGCAATTTAACCCTGCCGATATCGTCTTCCACCCGATGATGGGTACAGGCTTCCGCCATCAGTACCCGGTCACCGGGCCGCAGAGTGTCTATGGCCTTTGCTCCCCGGACAAGGGCTTCCAGGTCTCCTTTGTAGCGGGCAAACAAAATAGAAAAGGAAGTGAGCAGCACATCTTCAGGGGTGTCCGCATCTGCTTTTAAGAAAGCCTGGGAATCGGTGATAACAATCCTGGGCTTTTTGGCAAGCTGCTCCAGCGCCGTCTTTAACTGCTCCTCCTTCACCACCACAGAAAGGGCGTCGTTATCTAAAATGTCCCGGATAGTCTGCACCTGCGGCAAAATCAGCCTTCCTTTGGGAGCCGCCCTGTCTATCGGGGTTACTAAAACCGCAGTATCGCCGGGTTCAAGCAAATCTCCCACAATACTTAATTCATCCCACTTTTCGGGAGCACTTTGAATCATGGCTATTTTCAGCTGGCCAATTCCCGCCCCGGTGGCCGCACTTACCACCTGCGGCTCCTTCTGCAGCAAGCGGGTAAAAGCTTCTACTGTCAACTTATCCGGCGCATTAACATCCGCTTTATTTAAGACGCCCACCACCGGGACATCTTTTTTTTGGCAAAGCCTGCTAATCTCTTCTTCAAAAACACCGGGAACATCTGCCCCGTCCAGCACCAACAAGACCAAATCCGCCTTATTTAAGACGGCCCGGGAGCGCTGTACCCGCAACTCTCCCAACTCCCCTTCGTCATCCAGGCCCGCTGTGTCAATTAGCACCACCGGCCCCAGGGGCAGGATTTCCATGGCTTTATAGACCGGGTCGGTGGTGGTGCCGGGAACCGATGAGACCAAAGCAATATCCTGATTGGTCAGGGCATTAATCAAACTGGACTTTCCCGCATTCCTTTTGCCAAAAATAGCAATATGCAGCCGACTCCCCCTCGGCGTATTTTGCATTTCCTCACCTCAATGTATATGATTTTCCGCTTTAACCGCATTGTCCATAGCCAACAGTGTCTCTAGCTCCTCTTCGCTTATCAGACCGGACTGCAGCACCACATCCTTGGCCGGCACCCCCGCCTCTATGGCCTGATGGGCCAGCTCCGTTGCTTTTTCATACCCGATTTTTGCCGCCAGAACAGTAAGGATGCTGGTACTGTTTAGCACCTCTTCGCGGCAGCGGCAGAGATTAACTGTGATTCCCCGGATGCATTTATCGGCAAACATAATTTTTGTCTTGGCCAAAGTATCCAACGCCGGCAAAAGATTAGCCGCCACCAGCGGCAAAAAGGCGTTTAACTCCAACTGGCCTGCCTGTGCCGCCAGCGTCACCGCCAGATCCTGAGCAATGATCTGGTAAGACACCTGGGAAACCATCTCCGTCATTACCGGGTTTACCTTACCCGGCATAATGGAAGAGCCGGCCTGCAGCTCTGGCAGGCGAATTTCTCCCAAACCGGCCCGCGGGCCTGAACCCATTAACCGCAGGTCGCCGGATATCTTTAAAAGTGAGGTGGCTGAGGTCTTAATCAGCCCGGAAACCTCCACAAACACATCGGCGTTTTGTGTTCCGTCAACCAGGTTTTCGTAGGGATCCAAATCCAGGCCGGTCAGAGAGCGCAGCCGTTCAATCACCGTTGCTATGTACTGTTTATCGGCGTTAATACTGGTCCCCACCGCAGTGCCGCCCAGATTGACCTGACGCAGGCGCTCCTTTGCCTTTTGCAGGCGCCGATGGTCCCGGGAAACTGCCTGGGCATACGCGGCAAACTCCTGTCCCAGTGTAACCGGCACCGCATCCTGCAGTTGAGTGCGGCCCACTTTAAGCACCCCGGCAAACTCCGCTGCCTTTTCCTGCAGTGCTTCCTGCAGATAGGCCGCCGCTTCAGTCAGCGGCAGAGCCAGGCGGATAGCGGCAATATGCAACGCCGTGGGATATACATCGTTGGTGGACTGGCTGAGGTTCACATGATCCAGCGGATGCACCACCCGGTAGTCGCCTTTGGTACCGCCTAAAATTTCAATAGCCCGGTTGGCAATTACTTCATTGACATTCATGTGGGTGGATGTACCGGCACCGCCCTGGAACACATCCACAATAAACTGCTCATTTAGCTCACCTTGGGCCACTTCAGCTGCCCCCTGGCAGATGGCACGGCCCTTGTCTTTATCCAACCGTCCCAGCATCATGTTTGCTTCGGCGGCCGCCTGTTTTACCACCCCCAGTGCTTTAATCAGCTCCGGGTGCACCGGGTTTCCGGAAACGCTGAAGTTTTCCGCTGCCCGCAAGGTGTGAATACCATAATACACCTGATTGGGGACAGCCAATTCGCCGAGCAAATCATGTTCCATGCGATAGTCCATACGTTTTTCTCCCTTCGCAACTTATCCTGCCAAACCGGAGAAACAATCTTTGGGGCTGTGCCCCGGCCCATCGGCTACATGCCTTCCCAGGGAGGCAATAATACCACCGATACAATTGCGGCAATGAGCCGGATTATCGTCCAGGCAAATCTTGTTGGGATAGATTTCATACATCCGCCGATAACGGTTCGGCGTGATATTGGGCATCACCACATTGGCCCCGCCGGTCAGCGCTTTCTGCCGCCCCTGTTTGTCAATGGAGCCCAGCGCAGTGGTGGCGGGCAAATGGGCCTTGGGCAGCAGCAGTCGGGCTACGGCAATCATTTTCAGGGTCATCTCCACCGTTCCGCCCTCCGCTTTGGCCAGCGGAGTATGGGGATTGGGAACAAAGGGCCCGATTCCCGCCATTTCCACATCCAGGGCCTGCAAGAACAGTAAATCCTCCGCCAGAGCATTTAGGGTCTGGCCCGGCAGCCCCACCATGCAGCCTGAGCCCACCTGATAGCCCAATTCCCGCAGTGTCAGAAGTGACTGCCTGCGCCTTTCCCAGGTCATATCCGGATGCAGGGCAGCATACAAATCCGCATCTGCCGTTTCATGTTTTAATAAGTAACGGTCGGCACCGGCATCTTTCCACAGTTTGTACTCATCCCTATTCCGCTCTCCCAGGCTCAGGGTGATAACCAGCCCCAGTTCCTTCTTTAGTCTGTGCACAATGGAGGCCACAGTCTGGGCGTCATAATAACTATCCTCGCCGGACTGCAGCACCACGGTACGGTAACCCAGCGGCACAGCAGCGGCAGCCACCGCCAGGATTTCCTCCTCCTCCATACGGTAGCGCGCAAGGTCTTTATGGCTGCTGCGCAAACCGCAATATGTACAATTGCGCTCACAATAATTGGAAAACTCTATCAGTCCACGCAGATGGACCTCATCACCCATCTGGCTTTTGCGCACTCCATCGGCGGCCGCAAACAAAGCGGCAGCATCTTCCCCGGAGGAGGACAAAAGGGTTACAACATCTGTTTTGGTCAGCCGCCCGGTATTAACAGCTTGTTCTATAATCTCATTTATGTTTTTTCCCATAATGCTCTCCTTTATTTTTTGGTCAGTGCAGTTTTTACCGCCACGTCATCAATGGCTCCCAATTTACCGGTCATGGCCCCGATTTCATCGGTGGTTCCGTCCACAATCAGGGAAATAACGGCCACCTGACGCTCGCGGTAAGGAATGCCCATACGTCCCACCACAACATGGGCGTATTCGCTAAGTACAGCATTAACCCGCCGCACCGCATTCTCCCTGTCCTCAATAACAATACCGATAACACCAATTCTTTTATCCATTTTTTCCCACCCCTTTAAATCGCAGTATAAGAAAGGCACGCTTATTCGGTTTCCTTAGCAGCGTCGCAACTGCGAAGCGTTATAATTTCCTGCCGGCACAAAAAAAGCCTGCAAATAAACCTCAGTTAAGGTTCATCACAGGCTTTTGTATGCATCATTAATTTAACCCCCTTCTCCTCAGGGAAAACCCCTTGGTAGCAGGCAAAATCATCATTATCCTCGGACACGGCAAACCCCTGCCCTCAGATCTCTCTTTCATTATATAAGATTACTTTCAGTCAGGCAATACCCTAAGAGGAGCAGGCAGAAGGAACCTGCGGCTCTACCCGCTTTTTAATACGGTCATACTCATCTTGGCTTATGGAAGTAGCTTTGCCCAAAAGTTTAGCTAAAACCTTATTCTCAAATTCCTGCTTTGCGGAATCAATATCATACTTATTTGCCGGATATATTTCCGATAGCGTCCGTCTGATTTTCTCCCGTCTGAAATTTGTCACCTTCACATTGGTATGGACCAATATTCCAGAACTAACACCTTGCTCCTCATTCTCCACAACAGATGCGACAACCGGGCCAATCTTGTACACCAACGCCAACTCTTCGTCATAGTAAAAACTCGACATTTTTGAGCCCTCCTTTAAGATTGTCGTGAGGCCGCGTTTCCACAGTTGGCAATATTTTACCCAACTGTGCGAGAATCAGTCTTCTCACGTATATAAAAATTCGCCGACGGCAATTTTTTTTCCTGCCGTTTCCGTCCACTTTAAAAGAAGTTCATACTTTTGTAAACTTTGGACACACCTTGTTCGAAAAGGCACAAGAAAGTTGTACAAAATAATCCGCCGGATGCGGATTAAGGCAAAAAAACTCCTGTGTTGGCCGGGCCGTTGGGATTCTGTTTTGCGCTCCGGCTCTCTGCCACAGCATAACTTCCGCAGCGCGTGCAGCGAACTTTTCTGTCCGAAGGATACGGCGTGTCAAACTTATACCCACACCGCGAGCACACGTACTGTTTTTCCGGCATATCTGTCCCCCCAAACAACTGTTAAAACAGAGAAGTCGGTAGTACATCTTATGCAGAAAAACAGAAACTGCCCACCACGGTGCCTGTATACGGACATGATAAACAGGGCATATTAATTGATTTGCTCAAATACTTATGATATAATTAACATATCTTTTTTGTAATTTTAGCACCTTAACACCTGGGGTGAAGTACCTGCCGGTAGTAAGTGGGATGTGAGCTGCAGCATGTCTACCTAACAACAAAGGTTTGTTGGGTAGACAGGCCGCAGTCGAGCTCCAATAAAACACTGAAACCGGATTGGGGAAAAACCGGTGGGGAGGAAAGGGGTTCCTGGCTGGTTCCCTGTTGGGCCAGCAGTAGGCTACATCTGAAGATGTGGTTTAAGGTGAGTCGAAAGGCGAAACCTGGGCACTCTAGTCTCTTCTTCATACGTGAAGAGACTGGAATGCTCAGGTTTTTTATTTTCCCATTTGTAATTCGGGAGGTGATTGTTTTTTAGAGTAAGATTCTAGCTGGTGTCTACTTAAGTGACAGAAAAAGGGGTTAAACAATTAAGAGGAGAGTGAATAACTTGTTAAAAAAGAAAAACTTACTGTTTTTAATTATTGCTGTTTCCATTCTGGCCCTGGCAGTGGTGGGCTGTGGTGATAACAATGAACCGGCTCCCGACAACAACAACAACAATAACGGTAATGATAACGGCGAAGCCGTAGGCGACGGCAGCCTGCAGCGTGTTTTGGATGCCGGTGAATTCCATGTTGTTGGCAGCGGCGGCTATCGTCCCTTCAACTATTTTGATGAAGACGGCGAAATCGTTGGTTTTGACGTAGATACCGGCGCAGCCATTGCCGAACGCCTGGGCGTTGAACTGAACTACGGCGACACCGCCTGGGACGGTATCATTGAAGGCTTGCGTGCCGGCCGCTACGACGCAGTACTGGGCAGCATGGCCATCACCGATGAGCGCCTGGAAGTTGTTAGCTTTACCATTCCTTACTACTACTCCGGAGCACAGCTTGTTGTCCGCGAAGATTCCGGCATCACCGACCCCAGTGAAATGGATGGGCTGACCATCGGCGTTGCCACCGGTACCACCTTCGCTGATGACGCTGAAGAGTTAGGAGCCACTGTAAGCTACTACGAAGATGACAACCAGACCCTGATGGAACTGATTAACGGTCGTATCGACGGAGTCATTACAGACCGGGTTGTGGCCATTGTTAACATCGATGGAATGCAGGGCGGCGATCAGCTGACCATGGCAGGCGACCTGTTGCGCCTGGAGCAAATGGCTCTGGCCTTACGCCAAGATGATGAGGAGCTTTTGGCAGAACTCAATGAAATCCTGGAAGAAATGCACGCCGACGGCACGCTGAGAGCAATCAGCGAAGAATGGCTCGGAGAAGACATCACAGTAGATCAATAAGCAAAAGCAAAAAGGCACGGCCCCTGGTGCCGTGCCTTTTTTATTGCTCATATAAGGGAGATGGCTCCAAATGTTTGAAATTTATTTTCCGTATAATTTTTCTGTTATCCCACAGTTTTTTTCCCGGTTTATTTTTGCGGCATGGATGACTATGCAGATTACCACCTTGGGAATTGTGCTGGGGCTTATTCTTGGCCTTGTCATTGCCTTAATGCGCATTTCTCCCATTAAAATCTTAAATGCCCCGGCCAAAGCCTACATTTGGGCTATTCGCGGCACCCCGCTGCTATTGCAGCTGTTGATAATCTATAACGGTATGGCGCCAATTATGCGCATCGAGCGCTATCCTGCAGCAGTTATTGCCCTTGGTATCCACAACGCTGCCTACCTGGCTGAGATTTTCCGCGGCGCAATCCAGTCCATTGACCGCGGCCAGCGAGAGGCGGCCATGTCTCTGGGAATGACGTCCTGGCAGGCTATGAAGCGCATTATTCTTCCCCAGGCTTTTAAAAGGGCTGTTCCTCCCCTGGGCAACCAGTTCATCATTGCCCTCAAGGACTCTTCACTGGCCAGTGTAATTGCTGTGCCTGAGCTACTGTCGCGGGCCAGACAATTTGGATCTTCAAACTTCCTGTATATGGAGATGCTGGTTATTGCGGGAATCTACTACCTGATCATGACCTCCGTTCTGACTGTTGTTGTCAATCATGTGGAAGAGCGGCTACGCGTCAGCGAGTACAGGGCATAGGGGGGACGACAATGATTAAAATTGAAGAACTGCATAAATGGTTTGGTGAACTGCACGTCCTCAAAGGAATTAACATGGATGTGGCCGACAGTGAAGTTGTGGTACTGATTGGTGCCAGCGGTTCCGGGAAAAGTACCCTGCTGCGCTGTGTCAACTTCCTGGAAATTGCCGAAGAGGGCACAATAGCCATAGATGGGAAAGTAGTAAATCCTAAAAAAGATATCAAGCGCTTGCCCGGCATCCGTCAGGAAGTGGGCATGGTGTTTCAGCACTTTAATCTGTTTCCTCATAAAACGGTAATGGATAATGTCATTGAAGGGCTGACCCAGGTAAAAAAAGTGCCCCGCCGCGAAGCTATAAAGACGGGAGAAGAGCTTTTGGAAAAGGTGGGCCTCTCCGACAAGGCTGATGTCTACCCTGCCATGCTCTCCGGCGGACAGAAACAGCGGGTGGCCATTGCCCGCGCTTTGGCCATGCGCCCCAAAATTATGCTCTTTGACGAACCCACCTCAGCCCTGGATCCGGAGCTGGTGGGTGAAGTTCTGGCGGTTATTCAGGAATTGGCCGCCGAAGGGATGACCATGATGGTGGTAACCCATGAAATGGGCTTTGCCCGCGAAGTGGCCGACCGGGTTGTCTATATGGATGAAGGCCAGATTGTGGAAGAAGGCTCTCCAGAGCAAATCTTTGGTGATCCACAAAACGAAAGAACCCAGGCCTTCTTAAGCAGAATATTATAAAATAAAAAGGAAGCGGCCACCGCTTCCTTTTTATTGTTCCAGGACTTTTTGCAACACACTGCTCAACTCTTCAATTTTATATGGCTTGGAAATACACTCCTTAAAGCCGTACTTCTTGTGGTCTGTGAGCAAATCCGAAGTGGCATATCCACTGGAGATAACAGCTTTTACCGCCGGATCAATATCCCGTAGTTTTTCTATGGCCTGCTGCCCGCCGATGCCACCGCGCACCGTTTTATCCAGAATCACCAAATCATACTTTCGTCCCTTAGACCATTCCTCCAGATAGCGCACCACCGCCTCTTCTCCGTCGGCCACAAAATCCACCACATACCCTAATAGTTTTAGCATCTCCCCCGCCATTTTCCTGACGTTTTCCTCATCATCCATGAGAAGAACCTTACCGTGACCGGTACAAATACAGTCAGGACTGCTTCGTTGTTCAATAGCGCCACTGGAAACAGGCAGATAAATATTAAAAGTGGTACCGGCACCGACCTCTGACTCCACTGCCAAATGGCCACCATGCTGCCGGACAATATTGTAAGATGTGACTAACCCCAGTCCGGTGCCTTCCTCTTTGGTGGTAAAGAAGGGTTCAAAGATTTTGCTTAAATCCTCCGGGGCAATACCGCCCCCCTCATCGCTCACTGAAATTTTTATGTACCTGCCCGGCTCTAACATAAATAAAAGCCCGTTATGTATGATGTTAAGAGTTTCAGCGCAAATCCGGATTGTTCCGCCCTCCGGCATAGCCTGAATGGCATTAATAAGCAGGTTATTCATCACCTGGCTAAACTGGCCCGCATCAATGTCCACCGGGGGCAAATCATCTGCAAAGGAAAAACTGACATTTACATTGGTTCCCCGCACCACAAAGGAAGCCGTTTCCTGCAGGAAATCCTCCAGGGAAACCACTTTTTTGCTCAAAGCAGCGCCCTTGGACAAGGTGAGCAGTTGGCGGGTCAGTTCCTTGGTCTGCTGAGCCGCATTTTCAATTTCTTTTAATTTATGCAAGATTTGCGTGTCTTTGGCGGCATACATTTTAGCGATGGACAGGTTGCCCAACACAACAGTCAGCAGATTATTAAAGTCGTGTGCCACCCCTCCGGCCAACACGCTGACGGCTTCCAGCTTAGTAGCCTGCAGGACATCTTCTTCCATCCTCTTGCGCAAACTGATATCGCGCAGCACCACCAACTCTGCCGGAGCCCCCTGAAAAACCAGGGGTGTTGCCACCACTTCCACATCCACCTCAGCTCCATCCACCGTCATGCATTGCAGTTCACTGGGCGGCGTTGCTTCATTTCTGCTGTGCATATCCACTAAACCTTTTTGTACATCCTGGCGACTCTGGTGCTGAACAAAACCAACGGAACTGCTCCCGATGAGGGCCTCCGCAGAACCGGCACCAAAAATTCTGGCAGCCGCCGCATTGGCAAATACTATTTTGTCTTCTGCACTAATAATAATGGCATCGGGAATAATCTCTATCAGGCGCCGGTATCTCTCCTCGCTTTCTTTTAACTGTTCACTGCTTCTTTTGTTGTGCAACGCAATGGAAGCAAATTCACCAAAATAAGTGCCCAACTGCACATCATATTCGGTAAAACCGCCTGGTTTATTGGCAAAAGCCAACAGGCCCGCCACTTTTTCGTTTGACCGGATGGGAATAAGAAGAATATTTTCGATGGGCAGGTGGTCTTTTGGCAACAAGTTCGCCCATTCACTTTCCAGGAAGTTGTTGTCGGAATAAACAGTACCGGTCTGATAGATGTGCGCAGCCAGGCTTTTTAGCCGCAGCACCAATGGTGCGGTCTTCTCAGACAAGGAACGCTGTTCATCAAAAAACAGCACTTCATGTGTGGAGTGATCGGAATCTGATAACAGCGCCACATAACCGTGCCCGGCACCAATCAACTGTTTACACTGGATAAAAATCTCCCGTGCCGCATCCCTAAACTGAGGATATTTTAATACTGCCCCCACGCATTGCAGCAGTGAGGACAGATCGGTCTCCCGGGTATTGCCTATGGGGTTATCACCATTTTCCTTATAACTTATCATTATACCCCCCCTAACAATAAGGGACTTGTGTTTGTGAAATTTCGCTGCCTGCTCTACCATTTCCTGCTAATAATAATTATTTTTTAACAAATTAGACATAGATTTTTAAAATTTACCAAAAAACCCCCTCTATATCTATTGGTATAGAGGGGGTTTTATTCTTAGTTTTCTTGTAGATAAGTATGAATGGCGTCGATAAAATGCGCTCCGTACTTCTCCAGTTTTTTCTCTCCCACACCGTTAATTCGTAATAACGACTGAGAGTCGGCGGGGCGCCGCTCACTCATTTCCCGCAGCGTGGCGTCGGAGAACA
Organism: Dethiobacter alkaliphilus AHT 1; assembly: GCF_000174415.1. Classification (NCBI taxonomy): domain Bacteria; kingdom Bacillati; phylum Bacillota; class Dethiobacteria; order Dethiobacterales; family Dethiobacteraceae; genus Dethiobacter; species Dethiobacter alkaliphilus. The sequence continues at coordinate 27,598 of NZ_ACJM01000008.1, read as the reverse complement.
CAACATAGGGAGGAATGTTTTCCCGGTCGGCAATCTCTTTGCGCAGGCGGCGCAATTGTGCAAAAAGGTTGTCGTCCTTTTTAACTTCCTGCTTTTGCTGGACTTTGCGCCGCACCGTTTCTCCCTGGCGTAGCACCGCCGCAGCCCTGGAGCCCAGTTTTAAAAGGGGGAACTTCCCCTCAGTGAGGCTCAGGTACCCTTCCGCAGTGAGAAAACCGATGAGGTCCTTAATTTCCTGCAGGGTCATCTCCGACATTAACCCGTATGTGGACAGTCGGTCCAGACCAAAGGATTTCAGTTTTTTGTTCTTGGATCCCTTTAGCACTTCCGCCACCATCACAGTCCCGTAGCGCTCCTTCATGCGCACCACGCAGGAGAGTACCATCTGGGTCTGTGTGGTTATATCCACCGCTTCACGGTCATCCAGGCAGTTTACGCAGTTATTGCACTCTTTGGGGGCATCCGCTTCCCCGAAATAATTGAGAATATAGGTGCGCAGGCACTGGGGGGTATGGCAGTAATCGGCCATCACCTGCAGCTTGGCAAATTCGTGGGATTTACGTTTGGGGGAATATACGCTTTGCTCAATGAGGAATTTCTGTAAAAGAATATCCTGGGGGCCAAAAAGCAGGATACACTCTCCCCGTTCTCCGTCGCGGCCGGCCCGGCCCGCTTCCTGGTAGTAGGCTTCCATGTTTTTGGGCATGTTGTAATGCACCACAAAGCGCACATTGGATTTATCAATCCCCATGCCAAAAGCATTGGTGGCCACCATCACCAATAAATCATCCCGCAAAAAAGCCTCCTGGCTCTGGGCCCGCTCTGCTTCCCGCATCCCGGCGTGATAACGACCGCAAGCCACTCCGTTTTTTTGCAGAGCTTCGTAGAGGTTATCCACTTCCTTGCGGGTGGCGGCATAAATAATGCCGGGTTGGCTGGGCCGCGCCGCCAGATAATCCAGGATAAATTCCTTTTTGTTTTCTCCCCGCAAAACTGAAAAATAAAGATTATCCCGGTTAAAGCCGGTGACAAAAGTATTGGCATCCTGCAGGGAAAGCAGCCGGGCGATGTCCTGTTTAATCTCCGGGGTAGCGGTGGCGGTAAAAGCGCCCACCAGCGGATGCCGGGGCAAGCTTTGCACAAAAGGGGCAATCTTGCGGTAACTGGGCCTAAAATCATGTCCCCACTGTGAAACGCAGTGAGCCTCATCCACAGCAATAAAAGAAACGTGGATTTTATCCACCAATTGGCGAAAGTCCTCCGCCTCCAACCTCTCCGGAGCCACATAAATTAATTTATAACGTCCTGCTGCCGCATCCAGCATTCGTTGTTTTACTTCGCTGCCTTTTAGTGAGCTGTTAATAAAGGTGGCCGGCACACCCAGTGAACCCAAAGCATCCACCTGATCTTTCATCAGAGCAATCAAGGGTGACACCACCAGTGTCACACCGTCAAAAAGCAGCGACGGCAGCTGGTAACAAATGGATTTGCCGGCACCGGTGGGCATCACAGCCAGTGTGTTCCGCTGTGAAAGCAGGCTCTCCACCACCTGTGCCTGTCCGTCTTTAAATGACGGGTAACCAAACACTTTTTCCAACACAGCCCTTGCCTCATCAGATACCACAACGCACCTCCGAACAAATGTTCTTCTTTCTATTATACCCCGCCCTCACCGGGCAGGCAACCTCTTCTGCTCAAATCCGTTAATTTTGCAGGTGGCGGTTAATAAGCTCTCTCATTTCCTGTGAAGCATAGTTTTGCATCTGGGCATTGGCCTCATAATCCAAGGTTTCCTCCAGGTAGCGCAGCTTGTATTTAAGCAGGGCTTTTTTTGTCATCCTTACCGCACTGGCAGGTTTGGCAGCAATCTGCCTGGCCGTTTCCCATACATATTCCTGCAGTTTTGGCAAAGGCACTGCCTTATTTACCAACCCCATCCGGAATGCTTCTTCACCGTCAATGAGCTTACCGGTAAAAACCAGCTCTGCCGCCCGGGCCGTTCCCACCACATGCGGCAGCAGGCAGGTGGTCCCCATTCCCGGATGAAGCCCGATGTTCAAAAACGTAAAGCCCATCTTGGCCGCTGTGGCGGCAATACGTATATCACAGCCCAGGGCAAAAGACAAACCGGCACCAATGGCATAACCGTTTATGGCTGCAATACTGGGCACGTCCAACTGCAAAACACTGAGGTAAGCTTTATAAAAGGCCAGCATTTCCCTTCTGTTTTGCTCCGGAGGCTGGTCCAGCTTATCTTTTAGCATCTGCAAATCTCCCCCGGCGCAAAAAGCCTTGCCACTGCCGGTGATAATTACCGCCTTTATATCAGGATTATTGTTAATTTCCGCAATGGCCCGGGGAAATTCCTCTGTCAGCTCCGGTGTCTGAGCATTGCGCTTTTCAGGAGCATTAAGCGTTAAAGTTGCTACACCGTCTTTTTGTTCCAGCTTTAAAGAGTTATACATACCCACACCCCTTCCTTCTCACTTATTTCGCCAAGCAAAAAGCACACCCCTTTTATTTTGCACCAATTTTGAGTGCCCAACAAAGGGGTGCGCTTTATCTATCCTGGTTCAATCCGCCAACTCCACCGAATTGGCCAGCGGCCGGTACTGCAGCCCATAGAACATATCCAGATACTGCTTTGTTTCCACCCGTCGCAAATCGGAGACATATTTCCAGAAACCGTAGATACAGGAAAGAGTGATCAGTCGTCGGGCATAAAGTTCCCAGGTATAGCGATCCAGCACCCGCTCAATACCTCCTTGGGAGATGCTGTCCCAGTGGGAAGGATCTGTGGCACTCTTTTCCATAAAATCGGCAATTTTGTTGGCCGATCTTTCACCGTGGTTGGGGTCAATATGAAAGCCGGAGACCCCTTCTTCAATGATCTCTGAAGGCCCGCCATAGCAGGTGGCAAAGGTGGGCAGCCCGGAAATCATGGCCTCAATTACGGTAATACCAAAGGCTTCAAACAGGGCCGGTTGGATGAAAGCCCCCCTCTTATCGGCCACGAAGCGGTACATCTCACTGGACAGATTTTTTTCCAGATGAAAACCCAGCCAGCGCACCTGCCCATCCAGCTCATATTCATCCATTAACTGATGCATACGGGCAATCTGGGCCTTCTCCTCGGTATCCTGCGACAATGCCGGGTCCACATGCCCCGCTTTAATCAGCAGGTTGGCAGATTTGCGCAACCGCTCATTTTTCCCGTACCACTCCACCAGGCCGGTGATGTTTTTAATGGTATCCAGCCGGGCCATGGTATACAAAAGCGGCTTTTCCTTATCGGTAAAGTGGCCGCGGATATCACTGCGCTCACCGCTGTAGACCATCTCTTCGATCTCATCATGCAGAGCATAAAGGCGACGCTTTTTCTCGGTGTAGGGGAAATAGCTCACCGGGTCAGCTCCGGGAGATACGATATTGAACTTGGGATCAAAAATATTTATTCCGTTTACCACACGGTACAACCCCGGCATGGTAAAGGCATTATAACTTTCATACTGGCCCACGGTGTCCTTTTTACCGGCAATTTCCTGAAAAGTACTGGTAATGATAAAATCCGCCGCGTTCATGGCAATTAAATCAGCGGTAAACTGGCAGGAGAAATGGTACTGCTCTTCATTATCCTTCCAGTACAAATCGGAGTAAAGATATTTGGGCTTCTCCAGGGCGTGAGCAATATTGCACTGAGTAGCACCAATCTTTTTGGCCATTAAAGTAGCCACCAGATTCCCATCGGAGTAATTGCCCAGAATCAAATCCGGTTTGGCACCAAGCTCCGCCAAAACCTCTTTTTCGGCATCCTGGGAAAAGCGCTCCAGATACGGCCAGATATTAAAGCGGGATATCCAGGGACGGACCACCTGACCGTCCGGGTTACGAAACGGCACCCTTAATATCCTGGCGTTTTCCGTACCCACTATATCTTCCAGGCGCTGATCACAGGTTGTATTGCCTGCTTCGGGAATCAGCCGCGTTACCACCAAAATCTGCGGCATTAAATCCAACCCCTGATCATAGAGCCGGGAACACATTTCTTCTTCCAGCGCCCGGACCTGGTCCAGAATATAAACAACCTGGCCGCCGGTATCCGGAAGCCCCAGAACGTTATCCTGACCAAAGTAACCGTGGGGTGAAAGGATGACAATGTTGAATATCATGGGCACGCGGCCAAGAAACATTTCCAGGTTACCCGGCTCCGCCGCTTCCAGGATATCGGATAACAGGCGCATTGTTTCCCGAATGCGGGGCAAATCCCGTCCCCACCCCGGCTCAAAACCCAACTCCTGCAGAGCAGGGCCCACATCATGCCAAGTGGTATCCTCGGACTGGTTTTCCAAATGTTCATCGGCGCTGCGCAGTGCCGACCGCAGAGCTTTAATGGTCTTAATGCGGCCGTTTAACATCAGATTACGGTCGCGGATATGGTGCCGGCGCAAAAACTCCAGAAGAATCTCCTGAGCCTTGGCCTGTTCATGGAAGAAGCGGCTGGAAAGATGACGGTTAAGAAACTGCAGGCCGTTACCAATGGAGCGGGCCTCCTTTAGCTTGGGAAAATCCCGGTTAAAAGGGTCAAAGTCCAGCTCCAGCATCCATTCTTCGTCATCATGTCCGTTTACCTGCCGCTCTTTAAACGCCAGAAACTCCGAGACGTGAATCTCATTAAACAACATGTCGTGCATATGAAAGCGATAATACTTCCACCGGGCCACATTGGGACGAGTTGCCAGATAGACCCAGGGATCGCTCAGTATTGCCTCCTGTGCATCCTTAATTAATTTACTGAGCGGCTCCAATTTTTTTACAGTCTCTTCATCCTGATTGGACAAAAAATTCTCCAGCTCATCCCGCAAGTCGGAGCCAAGCAAAAAAGTTCTATCTAACTTAAAGTAGTGTCGCAAAAGCAGATATACTGCTTCACGATGCTGAGAAAACAAATTCTCCATCGGTATCCTCCTTTAGCTCCTGCTCGGGATTACGAATGTTTCCAAGAAAGTCATAATGGTCTATGCCCTCCAAAATCCCGTTGGCGTATTCACCTTTGGCAAAATATACGCGGCTGCGCCCTTTGAGCTTTTCCAGTTCTTCACTGTGATTGGCCACCACCACACCCAATGTATTGCCGGTGAGCATCTCTTCATCATTGCCGGAGTCACCGGCTACCAAAAACCACTCCAGGGGCAATCCCCATTTGATGCTCAGATAACGAATGGCCAGGCCCTTGGAAGCCCGGATAGGCAATATATCAAGGTACTTGCCGTGGGAATAGATCACTTTGGCATGCAAATCCAGCTTGCGTAGATGCCGCTTGATTTCCCGGATGCCCGGCGCTTTTTCCGGATCATAGTAATAGCTGATTTTAAACCGCCTCTGCACCACATCGGACTGCAGCTTAAGCCCCGGAATTGTGCTCATTGCCTCCTCTATTGCTGCACGCTTCCAGCGGAAATTAATATGTTTGGCCCAACCTTTATCCTCAATCAGGTTGGGACCGTAGCGAATCTCACTGCCCACCGAGGTAATGAGGATATCGGGAACAGGCACACCCCATTCCTCCAGAACTTCCAGCGTACTTTCAATTCGCCGGCCAGTGGCAATGCCAAAACCCACCGAAACTTCAGCTGTTTTCAGCCTGGCCAGCAATTTTTCCAGACCGGCCTCATCCCCTATTAAAGTATTGTCAATATCGGAGACCAGAATACGGTCCACCACCGGCAGCTGGCTGCGGTCAAACAAGACGGCCGAACCCTGCTTTTCGTAAATAAGCCGGCTCATTTTATCCAGATATGCGCCTACATGGCTCTGCCAGGCATAGTTTTCCCGCGCTCCGCGGAGGCCGTTTTCCGACCACTGCTGCCAGCGTTTTTTATCCGTTATAGCGGATAAAATGGTTTCTCCCATGGCGTTGGCATCCAACGGATCTATGAGAAAACCGTTCTGGCAATTCTTTTGGATATCCCTGGGGCCACCGTCTTCGGTGGCCACCACCGGCAGCCCGCTGGCCGCCGCTTCAATCAGTGTCAGCCCGAAGGGCTCGGTAAGCGCAGGATTGACAAAAACACCGCCGCTGGCCGCCGCCATCCGGTATAAATCCGGCACATCTTCGGACTTATGATGCTTGGGATACGCCATTTTGCCGTACAGGTCATATTTATCGACCTGCAAAAGCATTGTTGTTAACACATTGCGTGCCCCTCTGTCCATGGCCGTAATATCATCACGGTTGCCGGCCACCACCACTAAATTGGCCGCTTCCTGCAACGCTTTGTTTTCACCGTAAGCCTGTATCAGAGTAGCTATGTTTTTGCGCTCATCGGCCCGTGACACAGCTAAAATCATAGGCTTATCAGAATTATGCAGGAAACGCTCCAGCTCTGCTTGTATAGGCGGTGACCCATCATCATCCCGGGGAGGCCTAAACTTCTCCAGATTGGTTCCCGGTGGTATCACCTGCATCCGGTCCATCACATGGTTATCGTACAACCGGTACTGCTCCTCTACCTCCTGATTGGTGCTGCCTACCACCAGCGAAGCACTGTCCAAAGCCAGCTCTTCGGCCTCTATACGTTGCGAAATATTAAACTGCGCTTCAATATTCTCCGCTTTCATACCGCTATCCAAAAGTCTCTGGCGTTTAACCCGGCCCAGTGAATGACCGGTAAAAACCAGCGGCACACGCAGTAAGCCGGCAAGCCGTGCTCCCACATAGCCGGCATCGGCGTAATGACCGTGAACCCAATCCGGTACCCGCCCCACCCGGCGCACATGCTGCAGTACCGCATCGGCAAAACTGTCCAGATACGGCCACAGCACTTCTTTGCGCAAGTAACGACGCGGCCCGCAGGGAACCCGGACAATATAGGCCCCTGGCGCTATTTCCTCTTCCCATTGTGCATAACAGGAATCCACTTTGGCGTCAATCACCTGCCGGGTCACCAGGTCAACCCGGTCCACGTCTGGATGCTCCGCCAGGGCCCGGGCCAGCTCCACCACATACAGCGTCTGCCCTCCTGTGTCCGCATCCCGGCCCAGCTCCAGATTGTGGCCGCGAATTAACCCGTGCACACTCACCAAGATGATATATAATCCTTGTTTATCACTCACTTGGCCCACTCCTTTTCGTATTGCCGGTAAAACGCCGGGTCACTGACAGTGGCCCCTTGCACACGGCAAATCTCTGCTGCAAAGTGCAGTGCCCTCTCTAAAATAACCTGCTGATCCCATCCATGCCACAGGCCCATTATTGTCACCGCACTGAAGGCATCCCCTGCGCCTACAGTATCGGCCACATCCTCCACTGACGGTGCTTTACCGGTAAAGTTTTGCTCGCCGTCATAGAAGGACGCCCCTTTATCACCGCAGGTAACAATCAGTATTTCATTTTCAAAACACCGGCGAACCTTGTCAGCCGCATCGGCGGGTAGCTTAACCAACTTTGCCACCGTGGCCAACTCCTGCTCATTTACTTTGACCCACCGGATTTTCTCCAACAGTTGGATCACACTATCGGCCTGCCACCATGGTGGGCGTAAATTTATATCCATAAAAACTGCAGGCGCTTTGTCCCGCAGTTTCTGTAACGTACCGGCGGAAACCCCATTGCGCGCAACCAGCGTCCCATGATACAAAAGCGTCGGCGCAATTTCAGAGTACACTTTTAAAGCCGCGTCGGCTTCAATAAAATCATAAGCCTGCTCAGCCAAGATATGAAAATTGGGTTCACCCGCTTCAATTTCCACATTCACCGTTCCGGTGGGATAATTATCATCAATCTGAATACCGCGGGTATCCATCCCCCACTCTTCCATGGACGACAGCACTTCTTCGCCAAAAGCATCCCGTCCCACTCTGCTGATTAAACAGGGTGAGAGCCCAAAGCCCTGCAGGTGCCAGGCCACATTAAAGGGTGCGCCACCCAAAACCCTCTTATCGCCAAAATCATCAAACAATACTTCCCCAAAAACCATTGGGCTGTTGTTTTTAACGTCGCACTTCAGCGCTTTCACCCCCACTTAATAAAAACTATGATATTTAAATTCTTGCACCACAAAATTATTTCCTGCGCCTGCCAATAACGTTAAGATTTTGATAAGAAAAAAACCAACCACCGGACCTTCAATTCCTGTGGCTGGTTTCACCTGAAAATATAATTTACTCCGGAGCTAGCGCAGCGTACATAAAGCGCAAAACACCCAGGGTGCAGCTTTGGCCCAACGAACTTTCCACATGGTATACATCTCCTTTCCGCACTTGCTATATTATATAGCTGCAGATTGAGAATGCCACCATCTATCACAAATGTAGCAGAAAAATAATAAGTAACAAGCAATAGGAACGCCATATTAAAAATTATGAGAACAGCGAATTGTAAATACGAAAAAGAAATTTACCCTCATCTGTTTCATCCGGATATATCCCTATTAAATACAAATAGCATTTTTCCGCTAGTTTATGGTTTTGTTCCTGATACTGATCAAGTGCAAAATCTCTTAAAATATAATCCAGTTCACAAAAGTATTTATCTGCTTTCTGAGCTCTGTGTTGCTCATCTGTTTCTTTACTCAGGAGAAAATCTGCAAAAGCCCGTCTGTTTTGCTGACCTATAATCAATATTTCCTTGTGGTGCAGGAACCTTAACTCCTTAGTTAACATCTCCTCAGGAATAAAAGACAAGTCCGCCGTAAAAAAACATGCTCCCATTTCCTGCAGCTCTTGATGCTGCAGAATTCTTTGTCCGTCACCTTTTCTCTCCCCTGGGAAAACCATTATACCATTTTACCTCCCTGAGTTGCTTCTAAAATTATGACTAGAGAATTTAAGTTATTAACCGTATCACCTTTCTACCAATTGTTTCCTTTTATTTATTTTTTTGGTTGGATGATGGATAAAAAAAAGGCCGATGTGAAAGAGAGATCACCATCTCTACTTTCAGCATCAACCTCATTGTTGACCTGATTGTAAATTTAGTCTATCCTATACACAATTTCTTGTCAAGACCGATTCCTATTACTAATTATTGTGGATTAGATGATGCGGATCATGCTATGCGGACAGGACTTACGGCAATAGCCGCAGAGGATACAGTTGCTGTGTTCAATGTATGCTTTTTCGTCCACCATGCTGATGGCGCCTTGCTCACAGGATTCCACGCAATTGCCGCATCCCTTGCAGAACTTCACCACATACATGCGTTTGTTACTGGCCGCTGCTTCCAGCTCTTCCTTGCTCACTTCAATCCCATTATATATCTTCAGATTGACGTCTAGCTCTTCCTTTTTCACCATTCCCACCGCCACGGCGTGGATATAGGGGAAGTCAAAGGCATAGCGCAGTGCCGCGGTTGCATCCTGGTACAGGTGGCCGCCGGCCAGGGGCTTCATGGCGTACATGCCAATACCCTTTTCATATGCTTTGCGAATTACTACTTCCGGATCCTTGTTGTCCGGATTAATCAAACCGAAGTGCAACTTGTTGAAAATAGGATGTATTACATCCATCTCCGGCCACTCGGCTGCCTGCTCCACGATATCCAAATTGTGTGTGGAGAGGCCAATAGCTTTTACCATGCCTTTGGCCTTCATTTCCTGCAGGCACTGCCAGGCGCCTTCCTGACGGGTTGCCAGATCATCTTCCCGCTGAACAGCATGCATCAGAAACACATCAATAATGTCTCTATCCAGCTCTTTGCGGGCCTCTTCCACAGCATCCGCCATCTCAGTGTAACTTTTGGCAGCGGATTTACTGGCAATCACCACGTTTCCACCAAAACCTTTTAATGCTTCCCGGATATGGCCATAAGTGCCATAGGCCTGCGCTCCGTCCAAAAAAGTAATGCCTTTTTCCAGTGCTTCACGGATTAACGGTGCACCTTCAGAAACAGCAATGTCGCGCTGCAGCGGACCCATGGTTAATGTGCCAAAAGCAATTTTTGATACCTCGATACCTGTGTTGCCCAGTTTTCCATATTCCATTACAGTTCACCTCGTTATTATCCTGCTTCGCCCACCGAATCGCTGCAATCCGGCAGCCTCTCAATCAACTCTTTAGAGTAAGTTTTCCCACTATGGTCACAGCAAGCCAACAGCTTTAATGTAGCCAGCACATCATCTTCGGCCCGATGAGCACGCCCGGCATCAATCCGATGCGCACGCAGCAGATTCTGCAGCCCCCGCGACGGAAACCCTTTTCCTTTCCAGTCAATCCCGGACATGGAGCAAAGCCATTGTTTCCTGCCGCTTACAGGAAACAGCCGGGCCACAAAACCACGGTCAAAGGAAGCATTGTGGGCCACAATAAACTCCGCACTATGTAGTATGGCCTCTATCCGGGCGGTGTCCAGCTGTTTACCACGCAAATCCGCCATCCTTAAGCCATGAACCCGAGCAGCTCCCGGAGAAACAGGCACCCCCGGTTCACGCTGCCCAACATAGCGGTCCACAATGCGGGTAATTTCCCCGCTATCCCGGCGGTACGCAAATAAACAAATGGCCAGTTCCACAATCTCTTCTTTACGGGGGCTCAAACCCGTTGTCTCCACATCCACAAAACAAGCCAGCCCCAAAGAGCCTTCTTCTGCGCTTGTCACTTTTCACATCCCCCTATTACTCCCGTTTCCATACAGATTAACAGAAAAATAGAGAATGGTCAAAGCGCAAAACGGGGACGGACCTTTTTTCGCACAAACCATGCAAAATCTTGCATGCTTATTATTCCATCAGACGGCCCACCTGCAGTACCGGCAGCTCCGTCAGGGCAGACAGGTCCTCCAGACGGCCCTTCTCCAGTGCCACCAACAGACACGTGGCAGGGCCGGCAGATTTTGCCACATCCAACTTTGGATCAGGCCGCTGGTTCCGGCCGGGGCAGGAGAGGTGCTGGTTGTGGCCTGTGATGTTTCAACATCTCCGGGGAATTTCCTTCCAACTGAAGATATTTTTCGGTGAAAACACTTACCGTTCACTTATATTCTTCTCTGTATGGCTATTATTTTTCTGTACAAAAAGGACACAGGAGGGATATGTCAAAATAATACACATATAACAGTGAGGAGGGCCCCCATGAGTACTTATGCCCGAAACCGTGATTATCCGGAAGCGCTGATAAAAATTTTGCTTACCATTATCGATATGACTACGGAAGGCGGAGCAACATTAGAGCAGCTAAAAGATGCCTATGAAGACGTGCGGGGCAACCGGCCGCATAAGAAAACCATTGACCGGGCCATTAAACGTCTTAACGTTCTCTTTGATCCGTTGGCCTACGACAATGAGTTCAGTAATACATCGCAACCCATTGAAACAGAACGAGAAAACGGTAAGCTACGGTACAGGTTCACCAGGGATTTGGCCTCGCGCCAGGTAGACCCCACTGCTGCATTTTTGATGGCACTGAGCCTCTACCCCCAACAGCGCGGTATGTTGGGAGACCAGTTTGAAGTGGTAATGAAGCTGGTTTTTGAAGAAATCTTCAGTAAGCTGGCCACTTACGGCAACATGCACAAGGATATCGAGCAATACGTTTACGTCACCGGAGCCGGCCCCACTGAACCACAAAAAAGCTTCCATCTTATTGAGTTAATTCTGGATGGGATTCGCCGTCAAAAACGTATCACTTTTCAGTACCTGCGCACCTACGACGGCACCCTGACCAACAGGCAGGTAGAACCATATGGACTTATCTGCCGCTTTAACAACTGGTACCTGGTTGGTCGCTGTTGTGATAAAAACGGCCGCCGCATCTTCTTGCTTAGCCAGATTCAAAATGTCCGTTTAGTGGAAAACAGCATTTATACCATTCCCGCTGATTTCTCACTGCACCGGGAATACTCGGCCTGCTGGGGTGTCTGGACTTCAGACAAATCTCCAAAACCGGAGAAAATCAGTCTGCGGGTAGGTAAAGGATTGGCTGAAAAATTCCGCACCACCTGCTTTCATGACAGCCAGCAGTTAACTCCACTGCCCGATGGCGACCTGGAAGTAACCTTCAGGGTCACCGGTGCTCAGGAAATGCTGCCCTGGCTTTTAGGCTGGGGAAACAGTATCCAGCTGCTTGAACCGGCCTGGTTGGTGGAAGAATTGAAAACACAACTGCAAAAAACCCTGGCATTATATTAACCTTTTTATCGCCGGTGAGGGCAAAAGCACTTCAGAGGAGTACTCAGAACCGGGAAATGTGGCTCAGACAGTAATCTACGATATTGTTCTTCGCAGCCAAACACAATAACTTATCTATACAGGAGGTTTCGCCCATGATTTATGGAATTATTGCCATCGTTCTTGTCGGCCTGTTTTTTATGCTTACCTACAACGGCCTGGTAACCCTGCGCCAGCGGGTAAAAAATGCCTGGTCCCAGGTGGATGTCCAACTGCGCCGGCGCTACGACCTGATTCCCAATTTGGTCAATACAGTCAAAGGCTATGTAAAACATGAAAGAGAAACTTTTGAAAAGGTTACCGAAGCCCGTACCCGGGCCATGTCTGCAGGCACTGTTCAGGAACAGGCCAATGCGGAAAGCATGCTCTCCGGAACCCTGAAGTCTCTTTTTGCCGTAGCAGAAAACTACCCGCAGCTCAAAGCCGACAGTAACTTCAAACAGCTCCAGGAAGAACTGGGTAACACTGAAAGCAAGATAGCCTTTGCCCGTCAGTTCTACAATGATACGGTGCAGAAATACAATACCAAAATCCAGGTCTTTCCCACCGTGCTTATTGCCGGTATGCTGGGCTTTACCGAAGAAACTTACTTCAACCTGGACGGAGATGCTGCAGCCCGCCAACCGGTTGATGTGAAGTTTGACTGAGGTGTTATAATGCCTAAAATTAACCGTGTTCTATTGGTGCTTACAATCCTTTTGCTGCTCCTTGCTCCTGCTCAGGCCCTTGCCCGTTCCTTTTATTTCCCCTCTGTGGAAATCGATGCCCAAGTGCAGGAAGACGGCTCCATGCTCATTACGAGCAGCGCACCGCTGAGTTTAACGGCACGTTCCGGGGAATGTACATGTGGATTGATACGCAAGACCCCATCACAGTTAGCGAAATGACCGTTGCTGAAAACGGTGAAACTTATACCTACAATCCAGGGGATACGGAAGGTCCGGCTGGTACCTACTTCACCATCGAAGAAAATGACCGTTTCTTTGTGGACTGGAGCTTCAATGCCACAGATGAAACACGCACCTTTTCCCTGCGTTACCGGGTAGAAGACGTGGTCAAGGTCCATGACGACGTGGCGGAGCTTTATTTTCAGTTTATCGGTGATGAATGGGAAACCCGCACCGACGATGTATTGGTACGCCTGCAACTCCCAGGGGAAGCGGACACCGAAGATATCCGCGCCTGGGGCCACGGCCCGCTGCATGGCGAAGTAACCATCGTAGACGGGCAAACGGTGACCTGGGAGATCAGCCCGCTGCCGGAAAACACTTTCCTGGAAGGCCGGGTTACTTTCCCCACTGATCTTGTACCTGCTGCCACCCAACAAACGGGGCAAACTGCCCTGCCGGATATACTGGCCGAAGAAGAGGCCCTGGCAGAGGAAGCCAACCTGGAACGGGGTAGACAGCAATTTATCTGGATTGGTGCGGCGCTGATAGTGCTTGGCAGTATAATCCTTGCTTTCTTTATCTGGAAGCGCTACGGCAAAGAATACACGCCTGACTTTGACGGTGACTACTACCGGGAACTTCCCGCCGACTACACTCCCGCGGAGATGGGTGTTTTGTGGCGCTTTGGCAAAACGGAACCGGAGGACTTGACCGCCACCCTGGTAGACCTGGCACGAAAAGGCAATCTGCGCCTGGAGGAATATGATCCGCAAAAACGGGGCCTGTTTGGCATCGGCGGCAAGAAGCAGGATTACCGCGTCACCCTAATCAGTAAAGGCGGTAAACTGGCAACTCATGAAACTAAATTACTGGACTTCATGTTTGATAAGGTGGCCACCAACCAAAACCAGCTTACCTTCATTGAACTGGAAGAATACGCCAAGAATCAACGCAGTGCTTTTGCAAAGTTCTGGCAGGACTGGAAATATACTTTAAGTGCCCGCGGCGTGGAACTGGACTTCTTTGATTCAGACGTCAGCACCGGCAAAATAATAGCCTTTGGATTAGGCTTTCTCTTGCTTCCTTTGGGCTTTCTGGCGGCAAACGTCCTCACCCCGGCCCTCTTTTTAGCCGCCCTGATTCTGATAATTACCGGCACAGTACTGCGCCGCCGCTCCCGGCGGGGAGTGGAGGACTTTGTCCGCTGGCGGGCTTTTCGGCGCTTTTTGCAGCATTTCTCCCAAATGGAACGCCATGAAATACCGTCTCTGGTTCTCTGGGAACACTACCTGGTATACGCCATTACTCTGGGTGTGGCCAAAGAAGTGATAAAGCAGCTGCAAATAGTTTATCCCAATATGGAAAGCGGCGGGCACCGCTTTGGCGGCACTTGGTGGTATATGTACGGCACCCGCGGCCCGACTTCATTTACCGCCATGACCAGCAGCTTCGATAACCTCACTTCACAAATCTCCCAATCCCTGCAAACAGCCACCAGCTCCTCTTCCTCAGGCTCCGGCCGCGGCGGCGGATTTACCGGCGGCGGTGGTTTTGGAGGCGGCGGAGGTTTTGGCGGTGGTGGCGGAGGGGCCCGTTAATCACACCAAAAATAATGGAGCAGGCCAGCAGGCCTCGCTCCATTTTCTTTATTCATATATTTTTTCTTCTTCATTATCTGCCTCTGGGGCATCATTTTCAACATCACGGCCGGCGGGGCCGTTTTGTGTTTCTTTAAAATACTCATGCTGAATAATGAGGTCCATAATTTCATTGGTTCCGGTCCAGATCATAATCAGGCGGATATCACGCAGCAGACGTTCCACCGGATATACGTTGGTGTAGCCAATACCGCCCAAAATCTGCATGGCATGGTTTACAACCTCCCAGGCCGTATCGGTACAGAACTTTTTAGCCTGAGAAACCATGCGCCGCTGCAGTGCCGCCGGGGTGTTTGTATCTACACAGCGGGCGGTGGCATAAATCATTGACCGTGCCGCATCCAGCTGAGTAATGGATTCAGCCACTTTAAAGCTGACCGCCTGGAAGTTTTTGATGGGTTGGCCAAATGCTTTGCGTTTGCGGCTGTATTTTACCGCCACATCCAAAGCTGCCTGCCCCATTCCCAGCGCACCGGCAGCGCTTGTCAGTCTTTCAGGAATCATCATTTGGTAGAAGATCGCTCCGGCACCGTTTTCCTCACCCAGCAAATTCTCCTCTGGCACAAAGGCGTCGCGAAACACCAGCCGTCCTGCTCCGCCGCCCCGGGTGCCCATTAAACCATAGACGTGTTTAACTTCCACACCGGGTCCCCGGTCCACCAGAAAGGCGCTGATGCCCTGATGGGGCTTGGCGTTTTCATCTGTTCTGGCATAAACCATAAAATAGTCGGCCCCTTCGGCCCCACAATAAAACGTTTTTGTCCGTTAAGTACGTAACCGCCTTGGGTCTTTGTTGCCGTGGTGGTTGCACCAAAGAAATCAGAACCGCCCCGGGGCTCGGTTAAAGCTTCAGCAGTAAACTTTTTGCCCTGCAGCGTTGCTTTTAAATAGTCTTCTTTTTGCTGTTGGCTGCCAAAAATATTAATGGCTTCCCCCACAATGGACGGCAAAGAGTAGAGACAGGCCAGCGAAGTCCCCAAATAACCGATTTCCTCCAGGGCCACCACTTCCTCGCTCCAACCATACCCACGTCCGCCATACTCCCGGGGGAAACGCAGCCCCAACAAATTAGCCTCAGCCAGCTCCCGCATATACCCGGCGGGATAGGTAATACGTTCTGCGTCCATATCAAGAATCAGCTGCTTATCCACGCCTTTAACGAATGTCCTTGTCTCCTCCTGCAGGCTTTTTTGCCTCTCATCCATCAGAAACGACAACATTGGCGCCTCTCCTTTCCTACTTATCTCCCTCCCGCAACAACTCCAAAAACCTTTCCCTAAACTCCAGGAGTTCTTCCTTGGTAGCTTGCAATTCAGAAATCTTTTCATCGATCTCTTTAATTTTCTTATCCCCGTAAGCCACAGCCTGTATCAACTGTTCCCGCTGGGTGGGATCCGCATCGTAGAGATCAAGCAAATTCTTAATCTCGCCCAGAGAAAAACCTAACCGTTTGCCCCGCAGGATCAACTTCAGGCGCACACGGTCCCGGTCGTCATAAAGTCTTTGGTGATGAATACTTTCCCGGTGGGAATGCAAAAGCTCCATCTCCTCATAATAGCGGATGGTGCGGGTGGTAATTCCAAACTCACCGGCTAACTCAGAAATTGTGTATTCTTCCATGATTAAAACTCCTTCTAATTGAACTTATAATATGACTTCAAATAGCTGATACTATGATTTTATAATATCGTTAACGTTAACGTCAACAGTCTTTTTTGTTTAATGAGCAGTTTCAGGTCATGCTCAGGACCATCTATCATGAAAGCCACCGGTCAGGTGACTCACAGTACAGTATATTGTTTTAATGGTTGGTTTGTTCACTTGGGCGCCATCCTTTATAGGACCAACGGGGCACATCTTCCACAAACCGGTGGACCATCCTGGCAGCTTCCCGCACTTCTTCGGCGCCGGCCAAGGCCAGCTTCTCAACTATTTTTTCAACCAACTCCTGTGTGGACATACCATTTTTAAGCTCCGCTGCGTATTCCAGCACCATGGTCATGGCCAGCTGCTTATCATCGTCACATTTGTCCTGTAACCAATGCCAGAAAGCGGTTTCCCCTTCCTTCCACAGCAGCGGGTACTGGTCTTCCACCACTAACCGGGCATCTTCTTCTGTAATAGGCCGGTATGGCAGGTCCCACTTGCCCTGCTCCTCCAGAACCCAGTCAATGTCTTCCACATCAATATCAAAATAGTAGTCATCCAGCATATCCAATACATAAGGGCCGTCTTCATGGGCGGCCGCCGCTTCCAGGAGCACCCGCAAATCATCACGGTCCAGCTCCTCCCGCATCATTTCTGATACAACATTGAACAAGTCTTCAAAGCATATGACGCCATAGAAATGAAGCAACCCGGTTACGTAACTTAATACCCTTTCTCCGTCCATTCTTCTTGGCATGTACTCACCTCTTATGTCTGGCATCTATGGCGAGAGCTTTATCTTTCCCTGCTCCCCCTGCTAGTACGTTTCTGTATTAAAAGCCTGATTCCTTCTATTTAATCGTACATCTTAGTCTCCATACAGTACATCAGCGGGAGTCCAGCCTTTAAGAGTCCAGAGCGGTACATGTTTATAAAGGGCTACTACCTTGGCCGCAGCCTGCCGCACCTCATCTGACTCACTTAAGCCCAATTCTGCCACCACTTCCTGAGCCAGCTGCAGCGGCTCCAAATTATTTCTGATTTGGGCCTCATAATCCAAGAGTAACAGAGCTGCCCGCTCTGCATCACCTCCGCACAACGTAACCAGCCAACGAAAAAACTCCTTCTCATTTTCATTCCATAACAGCGGCAGCTTGCCTTCCGCCACATATTGCGCCTCTTCTTCAGAAACAGGCCGATAGCCGATTTCATCCCGTTTGGCTTGTCCCGCCAAAACCCACTCCACATCGGCAACCTCCAAATCATAGTAACAGTCTCCCACCGCTGAAAACCTGCCTTGGGAAACTCCCGTCTGCAATATGTCACGCAGGGCAACCGCCCCCATATTATCCCCGATACGCTCCCGGACAAGTTCCTGCAAATCTGTAAAACAGATGACCCCGTAGAAATGAAGAATTCCCCCAACATAGGTCAGAACTCTCGACTCATTGTTTTTTTCCATATTAAAGCTCCTCCCCTCTCTTTTTTGTCATTTTACCACCAAACATTGCTTGCAGTAAAATGCGCCCCCATCAATTGCATGATGAAGGCGCTGAATTTGCTGCTTCTTAATTTCATTTATTTTGCCGCACTGTGGTTTCCGGCCGACACCGCCCACTGAATGGCGGAAGCCATACTTACCGCCAGCAAACCGCCCAAAAGAGCATTGGTCAACTGAGGAAAAGTAAGCATTTGCGCCATGGGAGCGGGAAGCGTCAATACATAGGAAGCTGCTCCCCCTATCACGGCAAATTTCAGCAAAGAACCAAGGATAACCCCTAACACCCTCATAGCAGTGCTTTGCGACAACACTCCCACAGTGAGGCAGAGTATAGCATTTCCCGCCATAATAAAAGGCACGGCAGGTGCCAGAGGCGCCGGAAGTATTCCCACCAAAAGAGCAATCCAAGGCGTAATGGTGCCGATAAACACACCTCCGCCGGTGCCCACCAGAATCACCGACAAAACAAGCATAAAGTTGACCATCGGCCCGGTTATAACCGTAGGCAGGCCCAAGGCCTGAAAGGCCAGGGTCAGGGCTAAAAGCATAGCGGTACGCGTAAGAATTTGCGTTGTTAGCTTGCTGTTTTTCAAAAGCTATCGCTCCTTAAATTCATATTAAAGTATGTGAATATTTTCTTCAATCTATAGTATTCGCCGCTCTTTGCTTGGTTTCCTTCAAACCAAAATAAAAGAAGCCGCTTGCGCAGCTTCCTAAATCTCTTGATGCTTGTTTTTCTCCAACTCTTCGGCGGACCAGCCCTTCAGAATCCATTGTGGCGTAGCGAAAGCAAACTCATATACCATCTTTTTGATTTCATCTGTTGCCTGACCCAGCTTTAGCTGCTTCTCAATTTTTTGCAGCAGCTCCTCTGCGGTCATGCCGTTTTTAACTTCTGCCGCATATTCCAGCGTCAGTGCAATGGATAACTGCACATCCTTACATTTGTTCATCAGCCAGGTATAAACCGCTTCTTCTTTGTTGTTCCACATCCGGGGGAATTGTTCATCCACCACAAGTCTTGTTTCATCTTCGCTTACCGGCCTGAATGGGATTTCGGCATGCTTTTTTTGTGCCGCCAGCACCCGCTCAATATCAGCCACTTCAATATCGTAATACCAGTCCTCTTGCCTTTTAAAAATGTAGGGCGTTTT
Organism: Dethiobacter alkaliphilus AHT 1; assembly: GCF_000174415.1. Taxonomy (NCBI): domain Bacteria; kingdom Bacillati; phylum Bacillota; class Dethiobacteria; order Dethiobacterales; family Dethiobacteraceae; genus Dethiobacter; species Dethiobacter alkaliphilus. Next base: position 8,587 of record NZ_ACJM01000008.1, on the reverse strand, counting down.
TTCCAGGCTGGCATTGCTGTCTAAAAGCAGCTGAAACTCCTCACGGTCAATATCCGGTTCAATTGTTTCATTTAAAATCTGATAGAGGCCATCAAAACTAATTACACCGTAAAAATATAAAATCCCTGTCACATACTTGAGAATTCGTTCCGGCTTTTTGCCTCTGACGCGGTCTATTGGTTTCAAACGTTCTCACTACCCTTTCTGCATTTCATTTCGTAGTTGTGATAACCGTAGTAAAAGATCGACAATAACCCCTTTGGTTATCATCTCCGCCAGTACACCGTTGGTAATCTTCTCTGCTTTGACAATGGTGGAAAATAATTTTTGCACCGTCTCCAAATCGGCAGATTCTATCAGCTCTCTGTCGGTAAAATAACGAATGGATTCCTGTCCCCAGCCATGCCAGTCAAAATCAATGATCAGTCCCTCTTCATGCAAGGTTTTAAGAAACTTAACCACCTGTTCTGCATATATATACGGCCCGGCCATGGACACAGATGACACTTCAAACTTCTCGGTCTCCTGGTCCTGAAAATAGGGCAGATATGCCAGAACACGATCCAAATTCTCTTTGGTCACGCTCATCTTTATCCCTCCGTATCTCTCGTATAGTTTTTTAAATTCTCCAACAATAGCTTAACTCCTGCCCGCAAAATCAATCCGGTATTTTGTCCAATCTTATCACAAAACGTCATATACTAAAAACCTGCACCAAAAATACTTTTACAATGAATTCAGCGAATCTGCAGCACTTCTTCTAACCGTTTTTGCGCATCAGAAAAGACAACCTCCTGCGGGTTAAAAGAACCGGGCACAATCTCCCCCTTACCCAACAGTTTCCGATAACCATAATTCCCGCCGCAACCTTCCGGCGGACACATTTGTTCACCGCCGCTGCATTGAGGGTAAGCCAACCCTTCCCGTGCCGGCCTCTTTTTTTCCAACGTTACTATATGAAGCCAGTTATCGGTAAAATCATAAAGATACTTCATCTGCTTTCCCTCCCGGGAAAAATAAGGCCCTACCTGTATTTCCCAACCTGCCAGCACTTCGCCGCTTTCAGCAAACAAAGCCTCATCCGGCATGCCAATCTTTACTTTTCCCCTGTCTGCAAGTCCTGAACCGTAAAACATATGCCGATGACGGTCTTCCCAGCCAAAAGCATCCTGAATAGCCACATGTAACTCCCAGAAAGTAAAAGTCTCCGGCACCACAAGACTCCTCCAGACCGGCGGGTGGGTCCCTTCCAACTCCACCCTTAACTGAAACACCTCAGATAACCGGGTTTCTTCAGCCATGGCAGCAGCGGTTTCTCTAAGCACATCTTCTGCAATAACCCAACCCTCCGGCACAAAACCGTTTAACAACTGTTCCAGCCTTTCCTGCAGGTCCACAGGAACCATTACAAACGTTACCCGCCGCTTATTTATCTTGGCAGAGCCCACCATAACCAACCCATGACACCACAGACGGGCCAGCGTACCTTCCGGCTTCTTTTCCAGCCAGTAGAAACCGTCTCCTTCCATGGAGCCAAACTTTGTGGCCACACTGCTTAGGCGGACCCAACCGCCCTTATCCAATACGTACCCCAGCAGCTCCTTTTCATCTTCCGACAGCCTCTGCACCACACCATACAGCCCACCCCAGGTGGTAAGATGGTTTACAATCTGTTTCTCCCTCTCTTTTCGCAACCTCTTTGCCCGAATACCCAACAACTCACAAATTGCCTCCAACCAGGCTGCCGGCATATTCTTCAAACCCCGCGCCACATCCGCCGTCACCGGCAGTGTTTTTTGTTCCACATCTATCCGGAAATGCTCCTCAATCCGGTAGAGCATATCCTGCAACATGTTCTCAGATACACTTTCCGGCTCCTTTTTCTTCTCCTCTCGGTGAATAACCACCGAAGTCATTTCCCCGTCCAGCATCACCGGAATTGGTGTCTCTTCAGGGAAGAAACCTGCTTCCACCAACAATTTAGTAACTGCCAGCTTCACCGGTTTGCGTATCACCGATGACTCTAACAGCCCCATCCCCAACGCTGCGCCCCAGTCACCGCCTCCACAAATCAGCGGAGCCAACGCGCTTTCCCTTAGTTCATCATCCTCTTCTTCATCCAAAGCCATTTCCAAAAGAACCATGCGTAAAATCCCCATCTGCATACCCTTTTTTTCAACATCCACTGTGGCAGAGTTTAGCAGCTCGCTTATCATTTCAGGATTTGGCAGCGCATATTCCAAAGAAAACGGCGGTACTGTACCGCGTTCAGCCAGCACCGCCACATGCTGCATCCCCAAAGCATGCGGCATTTCTCCAATGGCACTCCAGTGCGAAGCGGCCTGTTTATAGCGGCGCAGATTAAAGCAGGCCACCGCCACATAGTGCCGGACTACCCAGTCCGACTTGCACTGTGCCCAGCGCTTATACAGCTCCAGCACCCGCCGGTGCTGGCCCAGTGAACCCACCAGGTTCAGAACCACTCCGGGATACTCCCGCTTCATTCCCCGTAGCCCTTCCCGGTTGGCCGATATAATTCTGTCCACAATGCGCACCAGCTTATCCAGCTGCCTGCCGGCTTCAGGGGTCTTGTCCAACTCCAGGTATGCCCGGGCGGCCATCATGGTTACCACAAAATCATCTTCGTGAAGCAATGGGGCAATCAGCTCCAAAACTCCCTGGGGGTTTCCCGAAGTAAGCCTAAGCTGCGCCAAAGCAACCCGAATCATGGGCAGTTCATTTTCCGCCAACGCCTCCAACAACAAAGCCTCCGCCTTTTGAATCTCTCCTGATGTATGTAATTCAAACGCTTCCTGCATTAGAATGCCTAGCCGTTCTTCATTCATAATTACACCACCTTAGAGAAACTTATGTACCTTTTTCTCCAAATTACTCCCCTATCCTGCCCCAAATATTACGAGAGTCTTAAATAAGAAAAGCACGCGTATTGAAGTTCCCTCAACTCGTGCTTTTGCTGGTTACCTTAGCAGCTTCGCTATCTACGAAGCGATATAATTTTCCTGGCACTATAAGAAAGGCCATGAGGATAATGAAAATCCTCATGGCCTATTATTAGTTTGCAGTTGTTTACCGGCTGCACAGGTGGCAGGCGGCTTTATGCCCAGGAGATACTTCTTTTAGTTCCGGACGTTCTTCCACACAGATGTCCATTTTAAAGGGACAACGGGTGTGGAACCTGCAACCTTCAGGTGGATTGGAAGGACTGGGCACGTCACCTTTTAAGATAATCCGTTTTTTCTCTTTGCTCAGATCCCATTCCGGCACCGCAGACAAAAGAGCCTGGGTATAGGGATGCTGGGCGTTATTATACAGCTCTGTTTTTGGAGCCACTTCCACCATAGAGCCCAGATACATTACACCTACCCGGTCTGCCATATGCTTTACCACACTTAAATCGTGAGAGATAAACAGATAGGTAAGACCCATCTTACTCTGCAGCTCTTTTAGCAAATTAATAATCTGCGACTGAATGGACACATCCAGCGCGGAGACCGGTTCATCAGCCACCACAAAACGCGGCTCCAAAACCAGTGCCCGGGCAATAACAATCCGCTGTCTCTGCCCGCCGGAAAACTCGTGGGGATAGCGACGGTAATGATACGTGGCCAAACCGCACATCTCAAGGACTGCTTCCACTTTTTCCCGCCGTTCATTCCTCTTGGTAACACCATGAGCTTCCAACGCTTCACCGATGGATTGCCCCACGGTCATACGGGGGTTAAGAGAGCTATAAGGATCCTGGAAGACCAGCTGAACTTTTTTGCGCAGTTGGTGCAGTTCTTTGCCCTTCATTGCAGCTATATCTTTGCCCTCATAAAGAATTCTCCCCGCTGTGGGGTTGGTCATGCGCATAATGGTATGGCCGGTGGTGGACTTGCCACAACCCGATTCCCCCACCAGCGCAAACACTTCACCGGGATAAATATCCAGGTTAATATCATCCACAGCCCGCACATAACTGGACACCCGGGAAAACACACCGGTTTTGATGGGGAAGTATTTTTTTAATCCTTCAACTTGTAAGATTGGTTCAGCGCAAGTCATGCTTTACCCCCCCGCTCATCACAGTATAACCAGCATCTTACCTGATGCCCCGGCTTAGCTTCAATCATTGCCGGCATTTGTTCCCGGCAAATATCCATTGCCTTTGGACAGCGGGGATTAAAGGCACAGCCCTCCGGCATCTCCACCGGGTTAGGCACCGCCCCCGGAATAAAGTCCAGCTGCTCCCGCTCCTCGTTCAATTTCGGTTTGGAATTAATCAAGCCTGCGGTATAGGGATGAAGCGGTTCGTCAAAGAGTGATTCAATACCGGCATCCTCCACCACTTTCCCTGCATACATCACCAGCACATGCTGCGCCATCTCCGCAATAACACCCAGGTCGTGGGTAATAAAGATAATGGCGGTGTTAATTTTTTGCTGCAGGTCTTTCATCAGCTCCAGAATCTGAGCCTGAATGGTTACATCCAGTGCGGTGGTGGGCTCATCGGCGATGAGCAGATTAGGGTTACACGACAGTGCCATGGCAATCATGGCCCGCTGCCGCATCCCCCCGCTTAAGCGGTGCGGATACTCTTTTAAGATCTCCTCCGCTCTGGGGATACCCACCAGCTTTAACATTTCCGCCGCTCTCTTTTGCGCCTCCTGCTTGCTGACATTCTGGTGCAGCCGAATAGCTTCACCAATCTGGTTACCGATGGTGTACACCGGCGTAAATGAAGTCATGGGCTCCTGAAAAATCAGGGCAATTTCATTACCCCGGATCTTTCTCATCTCTTTATTGCTTTTCTTCAACAAATCCTGGCCCCTATAAAGGATCTCTCCGCCCACAATCTTGCCCGGCGGATAAGCTACCAGGCGCATTATACTCTGGGAAACCACACTTTTGCCGCAGCCGGACTCTCCCACCACTCCCACAATTTCACCGGGTTTGACATTAAAGGATACTCCGTCTACTGCCCGCACAATTCCCTCTTCTGTGAAAAAGGACGTCTGTAAGTCTTTTACTTCCAGCAAGTATTCCATCATATCCCCCCTACCTGACGCTCCTGGATTTGGGATCAAGAGCATCGCGCAAGCCATCACCCAGTAAGTTAAAGCCAAGGACTAAAAAGAGAATTGCCAAGCCGGGATAGGTGGTCAGGTGAGGAGAAGTCTGGATAAACTGTCTCCCGCTGGAGAGCATTAAACCCCACTCCGGAGTGGGACGGGTGGCACCGATACCGATAAAACTCAGACCCGCGGCCCACAAAATAGCGGTAGCTACCTGGAAGGTGGACTGCACCACAATGGGGCCTAGGCAGTTAGGCATAATATGGCGCAAAATAATCTTATAATTGCTGATGCCCAGCACTTTGGCTGCAGCCACAAAACGCTGCTCTTTTACCGCCAACACTGACCCCCGTACAAGCCGGGTGTATATCGGTATAGAGGCAATACCTATAGCAATCATCACATTGTTTACCCCTTGCCCTAATATGGTTACCACCACAATGGCCAGTAAAATACCGGGGAAAGCAATCATAATATCCACCAGCCGCTGCACTATCAAATCAAAGGTGCCGCCATAGTAGCCGGACAACGCACCCAGAGGAACGCCGGCGGCCAAACCGATGACCACCGCTATCAAACCAATCTGCAAAGAAACACGGGCACCGTAGATAAGCCGTGTAAACATATCCCGGCCTAAATCATCGGTACCGAGGATGTGCTCCGCAGAAGGAGACTGCCGGGCATTGCCCATGTCCGTTCTTATCGGATCATAAGTTGTCAAAAATGGAGCAAAAACTGCTGCAAAAATAAACACCAAAAGTACTGCCAGCCCCAGCATAGCCATGCGGTTGCGCCGCAGGTGCTTCATCACCTGATAAAATTCAGAATCACTTTTAGACACCAACTTAGAAGGGGTTGCAACTTTTACTTCACCCATAGCTTACTCCCCCTCCCGTGAAGAATAGCTGATTCTCGGATCTAGCCAAGCATAGACAATATCTACGGAAATATTAATTAACACAAACATAACGGCCAACAACAGCACCGCTCCCTGTACCAGCGGATAGTCCCGGTTCTGAATGGCATCTACCATCAAGCGGCCAATGCCGTCCCAGGAAAAAACAATCTCTGTTAAAACCGCACCACCCAAAAGAGTACCGAACTGCAGGCCCATTACGGTAACAACGGGAATGAAAGCACTCTTTAAGGCATGCTTAAAGATAACCACCCTTTCGGTTAAGCCCTTGGCCCGGGCGGTAACAATAAACTCCGAACGCAGCACTTCTAGCATACTGGAGCGGGTAATGCGGGAAATCAGAGCCGCACTGGCCATCCCCAAAGTAAGGGAAGGCAAAACATACGACTGCCACCCCTCCATGCCTCCGGAAGGAAACCATCCCAAACGAACTGAGAAAAATATTTGAAACATTATGCCCAACCAAAATACCGGAGCAGCTACCCCAATAAGTGAGCCGAGCATACTGGCATTGTCAAGAATTGAACCCCGCTTTGTGGCGGAAACAATACCCGCACTCATGCCCAAAACGGTTGCAACAAACATTGCTGTTATCGTCAGTCGTAATGTATTAGGAAACTTTTCTCCCAATACCGTAGCAACAGGGCGACGGAAATAGGTGGACCTGCCCAAGTCCCCCTGCAGCAGATTTCTCATATAAATACCATACTGCACATGCAGCGGTTCATTAAGGTGCAACTCCTCTGCTATCTGCGCAATAAATTGCGGTGTGGCATTGGGACCGGCCATGGCCCGTGCCGGTTCGCCGGGTACCAAACGCACAATAGAAAAAACAAGGATAGAAACTCCCAGTAAAACCGGGATAGCCAAAAACAGGCGCCTTAAAATATAAGAACTCATAATTTCAGTCACTCCCCGGCTGATCGCCTTCTGAAAATCTTACTTTGCCTCGCTAAAGCATTGCAGAAAATGTTCATTAACACACATATCGGGGACAAGGTGGCTAAACTTTCGTCTAGCCGGCCCTGACCCCGAAGTGTCACTTACTCATTACTCAGATATTACTCCAGCTTCAATCAGTAATTCTCTTGCCCTTTCCGGATTGTACTCGTAAGGGCCTACTTCGTTGTAACCAAAGATTGCCGGAACGATGGGAGCTGTGGATGGAGAGCCAACACCCTCGAAGATGGTGTTTACAATAGCTTCTTTATCTACAGCATAGTTTAGTGCCTGTCTTACTCTTACATCCTGGAAAAGCTCCAGGTCTTGGTTGAAACCAAGGTAGATTACACGTACACTGGTTTCTTCTACAATGTCGACTCCGTCTACATCTTGCAGCCGTGCGATTTCACTGGGAGGTACAGCCATGATGGCATGTACTTCACCGGTCTCCAGAGCTACAACGCGGGAACCTTCGTCAGGAATAAAGCGGAAAGTAACGGTATCCAGCTGGGGAGCGTCACCCCAGTAGTTGTCATTGCGAACCATTTTGATTTGCTGACCGCGGTCCCAGCCATCAAAAACAAAGGGACCTGTACCAACGGGGCCTTCTACAAACTCACCTTCATCCAATGCTTCCAGGGAAGCGGGGCTGTGCATGGCAATAAAGGAATGGGACAGGTGGGAAGCGATGGGAGCAAAGGGACGTTCCAGATGGATCCGTACCAGATACTCTTCAACCACTTCAACTTCACTTACTTCACCCAGAAGGAAAGCAAAAGGTGCATCAGCCATGAAGCGGTCCAGGTTGACCTTTACTGCTTCAGCGTTAAAGGGAGTACCATCATGGAACTCAACGCCTTCACGCAGAGTCAGATCCCAATACATATCATCTTCGCTGGGCTCCCAGGAAGTAGCCAACTGCGGCTGCAGGGTGCCGTCAACATCCAGATAAATCAGTGTCTCAGCCATATGCTCAGAAATAGTAGCTGCAGGCGAAGACATCATGGTAATCGGGTCCAGATTCTCAGCCTCGGCTCCGATGGCAATTATCAAATCCTGATCTTCATCTTCAATCCAGGCATCCCAGGCGGAGAGATTCTCCAGAGGATGGTGAATCAGGCCCCGTACGTTATCTCTAACGCCATTAACCTGACCTTCGTCATACAGGAAAATCCAAGGAGCATCTTCCCAAATAATGTTAATGGCTTCATGATACAATGCTTCACGCTCTGCTCTGTCGGCAGTTACCCGTGCCTCGTCCAACAGTGCATCAACTTCTTCATTATCGTAGTAGGATACGTTGTTGGAGGGTGGGAACTGAGAGGAATGGAACAGGGCATACAGACCGTAGTCCGCATCCAGTGTCATGGTACCCCAGCCCAGCATGAAGATGTCATGCTCAGCTTCTTCCGGCGGTACGATTACGGTATCGAGGTAGGTACCCCAATCCAGAGTCTCCAAGTTAACAGTCAAACCAACGTCAGCCAACATAGCCTGTACAGCTTCGGCAACCGCAGCATCCTGTGGGTAACGGCCGGTGGGATGATAGAGTGTAATTTCAGTATCGTCATTACCATTATCACCGCAACCGCCTAAAAACAGGGCTGCTACCAATGTGAGAACAAGAATAACCAATAAACCTTTCTCATTTAAT